>CALFCE010000143.1 GCA_937951215.1 uncultured Granulosicoccaceae bacterium | reverse complement strand
GACGCTCGCGCCATCAGAAGATTGAAACGTCAGGACCTGGTAAACGGCCTTGATGATGAACTGTGGAAGAAGTTGACACCCCATATATCGCTGCGCGAGCTCAATGCAGGCGAGATTCTCTTTGAAGCTGGACACACCAGCGAAAATCTCTATCTGGTCATCGACGGCGAACTGGGTTTGAGTTTTATCACCCACGAAAACACCGAGCCGTTGCGCCTGCAAATACGGACTCGCGGCGACACTGCCGGCGACTTCGCCGTGTTAAACGGTGGTCACCACCTGGTCACTGCAACTGCCATCAAGAAAACTCGCCTCGCTTGCTTTCCACGCTTTGCATTTGACCTTCTCACAGATATCGACTCGAGCATACTTTCCCACGTTTATGATACGGCTGCCCGGCTTTCAAGACGCGTGATGCTGGCACGTGTTTACTGCGGACTGTTTGGCCAGCTGGACCGGGATACATTGGACAAATTGCTTGAAGCAAGTAACGTCCGCCATCTTAAAAACGGTGAGGTGCTGTTTGAGGAAGGTGACGAAGCCGATGGCTTGCATGTGGTCATCGCCGGGCGGTTGCACGTCGAAACCATCGGTAGCGATAACAACCCGGTCAAGCTCGCCGAGGTCAATGCTCACGAGACCGTTGGCGAATTTGCGTTACTGGCAGGTACAACGCGCTCGTCTACAGTGTACGCCACCCGGGAGTCGATGGTTGCTTGCCTGCCTCGCGAGACCTTTGATGAACTGGTGCTGACGCAGCCAACTTTACTGGCCTCAGTGTCCCGATTAATCGTCAAACGCCAGTTGGACACGGCAAAATCGGCTGTAACCAGTGCAGCAGCCACCAACCACGTAGTGATTCCACTTGATTCGCGTTTGCCTTTGAAGCGCTTTGTTCAGCAACTCAAAAACGAATTCAAACGTGACGACAGACCACTGGTTCTCGACGCCCATATATTTGATACCTTGTATGGGAAAAAGCAGGCATCAAAAACCAAGTTCTCGGATATCTTCAATTCGAGTATTTCAGCCTGGCTTGATGACAAAGAAAATCACTTCAGCCACGTTCTTTATGTTGCCGACCAGGAATGGAACGCATGGAGTAAACGTTGTATCAACCGAGCTGATCTTATTCTGCTGGTAGCCAACGCGCAGGAAGACAACGACACAAAGTTGCGCCAGATTGAAAACGAACTGCAAAGTATCTATCGCGACAGCAAATTCAAACCACGAATCGAACTGGTGTTGCTACACCCTGCTGACACAGTACGGCCATCCGGTACAGAACAGTGGTTACGTTATCGGGACATTGATTCGTTTCACCATATCAGGATGGGTGATCGCAAGCACATTGGCCGGTTATACCGGCGCATGACTGGTAAAGCCCGTGGCATCGTATTCAGTGGTGGTGGCGCACGCGGCTATGCTCATCTGGGTGTTCATAAAGCCATCGAGGAAAACGACTACGAGCTGGACTATATCGGTGGCTCCAGTATGGGTGGACTACTTGGGGCAGCCATGGCGCTGGGCCTTTCTTACCAGGAGGTTTACGAGTTTTCAGAGCGCTATGCCAATGCCAGTGCCTTGTTCGATTACACATTGCCTGTTTCGGCATTGATGCGCTCCAGGAAACTGACTACCTTCTGCCATGCCGTTTACAAAGACGCTCGGATAGAAGACCTCTGGATTCCATTCTTTTGTGTTTCGTCCAACCTGTCAGACGGCCGGGAGGTTATCCATAGTCGGGGCTATCTCTGGAAGGCAGTCCGTTCAACCATCTCGTTACCGGGTATTTTTTCCCCGGTTCCAACCCTGAACGGTGAACTGTTGATCGATGGCGCAGTATTAAATACTTTCCCGGTTGATGTTATGCACCAGCAACTCGGTGGTGGCAATATCATCGGGGTCAATGTAAGTCAGATACCCGAAATCCGGGAATTCTATAACTACGGTACATCTCTGTCGGGTTGGAAAATTTTCCTGCATCGGATTAACCCGTTTGCCGAAAAATTACGCACACCAAAAATCATTGAAACACTGTTGCGCGCAACCGATATCAAAAGCATTCAGAGATTAAACGAAACCCGCGAAATGCTGGACACGTTAATCGAACCAGATGTCAGCGCAATAGCGTTACTCGATTTCAAATCGTTTCGCAAAATCAGCGAAATCGGTTATGCAGAGTGCAACACTATTTTATTCAAAGAAAGTTTGCCGCAAGCCGGTTCTGTGGAGCCGGGACCTTATGAATCGGGATCTGAGAAATCAGAGTCTGTTGACTCTGGGACTGAAGATTCAGGGTCTGCAGAGTTGGGGATTGAAACACCAGCCACAGACGCAGGTGAGCCAGAAACCGACGACAGCTATTCCGCTGGAAACAAAGGCACCAATTTGTCAGCAACCGGCAAGGTTGCAGCCAACTGAGCCGGTGTTTGCTGGCGGAAATTGTCTATTCCAGGATTGGCACCAGCATCCAACAGTAACTTGATCATGTCACTGTTTTCTGTGGCCACCGCATAGTGTAAAGCCGTGTTGCCACCTTCGTCCTGATTGTCAAGATCGCTACCGGGAGCATCAACCAATAGCCTGACAACCTCCATATGTTCGTTGTCCACGGCGCGCATCATCGGTGTCCAGCGATACACGTCACGCGCATTAACGCGGGCACCGGATGCAACCAGAAAAGCCGCCAACTCGGCATAGCCCTTTGCAGCGGCTATCGTTAACGAAGACCACCCGTTCGAACCCTGCGCGTTGACATCGACATCAAGTTTCAACAAATGATCAACCACGTCAAGATGGTTTCCCAACGCGGCAAACATCAGCGGTGTGCCACCGGTTGCGGTTCTTGAATCAGCCCCCATACCCAAGTCCAGCAACTGAATGGCAAATGCCAGATCCCCCATTTTGCATGCGATCATAAGAACATTTTTACCGGTATCTGTTTTCACCTGCAACAGGGAGTCGGGGTCGGCCGCCGTTTCCAGCAAAACTCTCAGTTCAGCAACCCGGTCGTTGGCTATCGCCCGCCTCCAATCTGTATGCAACTGATCAGCGTCTGCCGGGTCGGCAGCCACCGCAACTCCGCTGGCAGCCGCAAGCAGGATTAGTACAACGCCGAGAATTGAAGGCAGCAAGGCGCGGAAAAAAGAGCGATCGAGACGGAGTTGAACGCTGAGGGCGAACATGGCTCAGCAGACTCAGGCCTTGCCCGCCAGATGAGCAAACACCAGATCCGGGTCGTATTTACCGGTCATGCGAATGACAAAATCTCGCTTGGCTGCGTCCTGTAATAACTCTCTGAAAACCTGCCTGTGTTCGTCTCCCAGAGGAATACGCTG
>CALFCE010000142.1 GCA_937951215.1 uncultured Granulosicoccaceae bacterium | reverse complement strand
CCCCGGTGACGTAAGCACCTACGGTCATCCGGTATGTGATCGGAAACTAGCTTTTTGCGGCTGTAGAGCGGATATATTCCCGATAGCTGGTGAACAGGCCTGAGACCACAATAATAAAGCAACCGATCAAGGTCCATTGGTCGGGTAATTCGCTGAAAACTACAAATCCGTAAAACGTACTCCAGATAATAAGCGTGTAGTGCATGGGTGCAAGCACCACCGATTGGGCGATATCCAATGCCTTAATGATCAAAATTTCTCCGCAGGCGGAAGTCGCTGCCATCGCTGCAATCAGTAAAAATGTTTTGCTGCCAGTAGGTTGTATCCAGACAAAGGGTATTGCCAGGCTTGTTAGTAAAAATGCAACAATGGAAGTGTAGGCGACGGTAGTAGCAATAGGGTCAACGCCACTCAGCCAGCGCGACAGCAATTGTCTAAACGCAAAAAATACCGCTGCGACAACGACCAGCATGATAGCTGGGTGAAAGACACCAGCCCCCGGTCTGATAACAATCAACATACCCACAAAACCTGCCAGTACCGCCAGCCAGCGACGGATGCCCACAGGTTCCTTTAACACCAGTGCCCCCAGAATCGTCACCATAAACGGTGCAACAAAGGTGACCGCGATGGCATCTGCAAGCGGTACATGCTTTATTGCATAAATAAAGCACAGTGAAGAGCCGACCGCGACGACACCACGCAATATCTGGTACACAGGCTTGGCTGATTTCAATATATGCCTGCCACGTATAGCAATCAGAATGATCACTCCCAGAAACAAACCCATCATCCGCATCCACACAATCTGTGCAGGATGGAAAGACTCCGTTAGAAGCTTGGCAAACGTATCGCAGGCCGCAAACGAAAAGAAGCCGGACGCCATCAACACGATGCCGGTCAAACTTTTGTCCTTGCGGATATTGCCAAGTTCAGTGGACGAATTAACGATGGGTTTCTCCGGGAAATTATATTGATCGGTAGGTCAGCTGCTTAAAAGTTGATTTGCCAACCGAATACTTGTGGAGCACTGATAGTTCAGTAAAGACGATCCGACGCCTCTACCATAAGAGTTGCAAGACTTGATCCCGGCTTCAGATGCCGATAGAAAGGCTGGGTTGCAGTAGCGGCTCGCAATCCGGGTATTGTTGGATCAGGGCTTTGTTATCTTCACGCTGCAGCCAGATAAATTCGCCATTCTCCCAGTAGCGTTGATCATCAATGCTGACGCTACAGTTGAACAGGGACCAGGCAATTTCTCCGGGTGGCTCGTCACCACAGGTATGGAAATGAAGATAACGTGGGCTGGCAAACGACATTGCACACCAGGTATCCATATCGGCTTCAGCAGGTTTTGCGAAATAGGTTTGCGGATTAATGCCCAGGTGCCAGGAGTGTACGCGATTTCTATTGATACCGAGTGTATCAGCCACTCGGTCATAGTGAGTTGATACTTCAACGCTTGCCGACACGTCTCCTTCGAACTGCACGATCGAGCCGTCTCTGACTTTGCACAGAACTGTACCATCAAACGCCAGATTTTGATCCTCCATTTTTGTGGACCCGCCAGGCATAAGCCAGCGTGACAGCGCCACTACTCCGTTAGCGGTGTTGCAGGGGATGGGTTTGAAAGTGGAAACAGGAAAGAGATCGACCAACAGTTCGTCATCATCTCCACCAGCGAGGCTGGCCCAACTAAATTGCCCGCTGATATCCGTACCCAAGGGGCAAGTGATGTGCCAGTGATCAGCTGCCATCAGCTCGGTTTCAAGCCGATCGCGTAAACTGGCCAGCAGAGTATGCGAAATGGAAGCGTATGGCGACGCAAGCTGGGCAAGGTCGTAGATATAGCAAGTGGTTTTGCTACCACTGCCGGGTAACGCGATAAACCGCACGTAGTCCCCAAGGCGACTCAGAAATACCGTGTGTTGTGCACTTTGCATGGCCCGGGAAACTGAGCCGGGAAATTCAGACGCGTCCTGAATCAGGGGTTCGGCAAGCTCAATGAGCTCGGCACCGAGATGACGTGCAGTGCTGGCAATAACATCGCCGACGGTATTGCTGTACAGCGTTTCATCTGTCTCGCGAACAAGCAGCAGCAGGTCACCTGCCTGTACCCGCAGGTAGTCGATCAGTAGATTTCTGGCACCCTTGATAGCCTCTGATTCAAGCGCTGGTTTTGTATTGGAGCAATCTGAAATCATAGTTCGATTTTGTGCCATTTCAGTACTTCGCGGCAAGTGTCGCGCTCGCACATCGCCGACAAAAGCTTGCGCAGTGAGGGATAGTCGTCAATTACCCCGGGAAAACTCTCCGGCCACACCAGAACCGGCAACAGGCTGAAGTCAACTGCGGTGGGACGATTTTCAAACATCCACGGTGTCTCCGTATCCACATGTGCGTAGCGTTGTTCTAATACTGGCCAGATGTTGCTCAGTCTTTGGTGCGCTGCCTGTTTAAGATGTTGTTGCAGTATCGAATCATCGAAATAATATTCCGGGTGGAATTGCAACATAACCTCTGGTTGTAGCGTACTGCTGAAATAAAACAGCCATTGCATGTATTCAGCACGATCGACAGAGTTAGCCGGGATGCTGAACTTGCCGTCATCCAGTGTGTCTGCCAGGTAGAGTGCAATAGCTCCTGATTCGCAAATAGCCTCACCCGTTGACATCTTCAAAGCAGGCACGCGTTGGTGGGGGGAGGCTTTCTTGAAATCGTCTATTGCTTTTTCACGCGCTGCACCAGGGAGAGAGTCAAACTGATTGATATCGATCACCTCATAGGAAGCTGACGACTCTTCAAGCAGTAACTGACAGCCCATTGCGTAGGTATTGGGAAATGCGTATAACTCGAGCATGATGTTCTTGTTCCTGAGCACTGGGTCAGTACGTGCGTTTTTTAGGGGCAGGCTGAATGTCGCTTTACACGGTGGTCTTAACTTTTACAGGCCCCTTCCCAAGAATGCAACAGGCAATGCAACAGCAACGTAGTGGGCGATAGAATCAATGACTGAAAAAACAGAGGCTGATCCAAAAGGGGCAGGTGAAATATGCTGGATCGAGACGATTGCGGAAGCCGATGCTGATGCTCTGCTAGCGGGAATCTATGACCAGGTTCGCAGTGCCAATGGGCAATTGGATAATCTCTATCAGGGCTTTAGTCTGCGTGCGCATACGATCAAGCCCGCTGATGATTTATATCTGGCTGCGATGCATAACGATTCCAACTCTTTACCCAAGTGGTTTTCGGAATTGATCGGTACCTATGTGGCAATATTGAACGGCTGTGTTTATGCCGAAACACACCACGGTGCCAATTACCGGTATCTGGTCGATGCCAGGGTTGATCCTGAGCAGGTGTTAAAGGACCTTAGATCGAATCAACTTGAAAACTGTGGCGATGAACGCGAAATCGCAGCTCTAGGCTATGTGAGGCAATTGGTATTGCAGCCGGAATCCATATCAAGAGAATGTGTTTTGACCTTGCAGCAGTCAGGTTGGAGTGACGGCGAGATTCTGGAAATCGTACAGATTGTCGCCATGTTCAGCTACTTTGTACGGGTTATCAATGGCATCGGCATCCAGCTTGGTAACGAGAAGCATGGTTTGTACGATCAGTAAACTCAGCCAGCCTGCCACATCACAGGAAAGCTGTCGTGCTCCATCGCATCGCCGTGGTTCAATTGTACTTCAGGGTAGGGCGGGGATGTGGTCCAGGCACGTTCAGCAAAACGGGCATCGTCACCAATCCAGCGTGTGGAGAACGCACGCCGCCGAGATTTTAGCCCACTCGTTGGAGGTGCGCCGTGGAGCGTTCGCATATGAAACACAATACAGTCACCCGGTTCCAGTTCCCACGAGACGATATCCAGCTCATCTCGATTTGCCTCGATATCGGGTAAGGTTTCAAAACCGTCTATGCCCTCCCCATAATCTTTGCTGGTCAGGAACAGGCGCGGATAGTACATCTTGCCGTTCGCATGTGAGCCATTGACAAAGGTCGGGCAGGCTGATTCAGGAACAGGGTCGAGCGGTAACCAAATAGAACAGAGCTGATCACCGTCCACACCATAGTAGGGCAAGTCATGATGCCAGGGCGTCGCTTCTTTGGTACCCGGCTCTTTCACCAGCACATGTTCGTGGTAGATGCGCGCAGCCTTTGAGCGCATTAGTTTCGCGGCAATTTCTGCGGCCGGAGAATCAACGATAAAATCTTTGTACTCTGTTATACGGGACCAGTTGCAATAGTCGTCATAAAACCCACCGGGATTTCCTTCGGAGGTATAGACCGTATGCCAGGGACCCGGGTTCTGAAAATTCTTTTCCACACCAATGGCCAGGCTTTCCAGCCAGTGTGAATCAAACCGGCCTCTGAGGCAGACCACACCGTCACGCTCAAAAGACTCAATATCAGCAGCATCAAGCTCCATTGTGTTCTCCAACTGTTAAGTGGCTGTGGTCAGTGGGCAGCTATCTGATCATCGGGGCCGCTTCTGCCCCAGAACAGTTTACGCACCGATTCACTGTTAACAACATCCGGTTTTTCGCTGTAACACAACACGGG
>CALFCE010000141.1 GCA_937951215.1 uncultured Granulosicoccaceae bacterium | reverse complement strand
CTGGTGCCGGAACCGTATTGAATCAGGGTGGGCCACTGAGTAGCGAAGAGATCGCGCGTGGATTGAAAGAAGCACTATCCAAGGGCTCAAACAGTGTGGTCCAGCAAGTGGGCACTACCAATGGCTTCAACGCAGACCCGCAAATCCGGGTGCCGCTGCCACGAGCATTGATAAAAGCGCGCGACTACGCGTCCAAGGTAGGATTACAAGGATCTTTTGATGATCTGGAAACCCGTCTTAATCGCGCCGCTGAACGGGCAGCGCCGAAGGCCAGATCTTTGTTTCTGGGGGCGATCAAGCAAATGACGCTCGATGATGCACGTGGCATCTTGCAGGGCCCGGATGACGCCGCAACACAATATTTTGAGCAAACCACCGGCACCAGTCTCGCGAAGGCCATGAAACCTCTGGTGGATGAGTCGCTGGCTGAGGTAGGCGCTGTCAATGCATTTAATGATTTGCTGGCAGCTTATCGACGCATACCCCTTGCCCCAGCCGTTGATGCCGACCTGAGCAAGCATGTGGTAGACAAGGGTATGAGCGGCATTTTTTTCTATCTGGCGCAAGAGGAGAAAGCCATTCGTGATAATCCTCTGGAACGCACCAGTGACCTGCTCAAGAGAGTATTTGCAGCCCAATAGCGGTGGCTCATCGCTGCAACCAGTCGTTTAAAATTGAAACTTCTGACAAAGTGACTACACTGGCGTCGGGTTTCCACCTGGCAGTCAATCGCACACCCGATAAAACGGCAATTGTCTGTGGTGCAACGTCGCTGTCGTTTGTGCAACTTGAGGCTCGGGTGGAACAGTTCCGCTCTGTTCTCCAGCAGCAACGGCCGATTGACAAGTTTCCGGCCTTGCGTATCGCCATATGCCTTGAGAATTGTGTCGATGTTGCGGTGTGGTACCTGCTCTGCGTCAGTGACGGCCACACCCTGATCCTGATGGATCCCTTGTGGCCGTCTCCTTTACGTGACACGGTGTCGCAACGTTTACATCCTGATATCGTTGTCGAACGGCCTTGTGCCTGGAATGCAGTGCCGCTGTCGGGAGTTCATTATCATTGTCTGTTCTCGCCGCTGCAGCAAACACCGGATATCAATATCGGTAAGCGCGATTTTTTGATTGGTTTTACCTCTGGCTCCAGTGGTGAGCCCAAAGCCTTCATCCGTGATCAGCAGTCCTGGTTGCAATCTTTCAAATTTTCAAACCGCGAATTTTTACTCACAGCTGAAGTTTGTACACTTGCGCCCGGGCCCTTGTCTCATGGTTTGTCGTTCTATGCCATGGCCGAATCTTTATCACTGGGTTCGACAATGGTTTGTATGCCGAATTTCGATGAAGTGGTTTGTGCCGATCTTATCCAGTCTGCCGGGGTTACCCATCTGGTTTTGGTGCCGGCGATGCTGGACAAGATAGTAAAACGAAAACAGCTTGTTGTCGGTGCCATCCGATCGAGCAAGCTCGTTGCTATTGTGACCGCAGGAGCCAAACTGTCCCCTGAGTTGTGTGACAAAGCGCTGCACATGTTTCCAGGTATCCAGCTGTATGAATACTATGGAGCGTCCGAGCTGAGCTTTGTCAGTATTTCAAACCGCGCTGAGTCGGCACCACCGGAATCCGTCGGCCGTGCATTTGCTGGAGTCGAGATCGCAATCGTTGATAACAAGGGGCATCACCTGGAGCCGGCTGCCAGTGGTGAGATTCAGGTCAGAAGCAGCATGCTTGCAAGAGGCTACCTCGATGACGAAGGCAAGCTGGTGCCCTTGAGAGGGTCGGGGGATTGGGCCGGTGTTGGTGATCGTGGGTATCTCGATGCCAGCGGGATATTGACAATAAAGGGACGAGTCGATCGCATGATGATTTCGGGGGGATATAACGTACACCCGGGTGTTGTTGAAGATGCGTTGTCAGCCTGCGAGCTGATCTCGCAGGTAGCAGTGGTACCCATTGCCGACAGCACCATGGGGCAACTCATCTGTGCGGTTCTGGAACTCGACGTTCAAACACGAATTTCGTTCGATGATCTTGTTGAATTTTGCAAAGCCCGTTTGGCGCTCTATGAAATCCCGAAACGTTTTTTTGTTGTTGATAAAATGCCGATGACGGCCAGTGGCAAGATAGCCTATGCTCGGGTGAACACACGTTTGCAGCAATTCCTTGCTGGCACACAAGATGACGGACTCGCTGAGTTGTCGGTAACACAGGGAGTCAACATAGCTACCCTCGCCAACCTTGTCGTTGAAAAGGCAAAACCCGGGGATGAGGGGCAGCTTGAAGCGCTTTTCAGGTCGGCTTTTGCACCCTATGTCAGAAAACTTGGGCGCGAGCTCGGCGAGTCGGCATACGATTGGCTGCCAGACTCGATTGTCAGCGGGAATGTATGGGTTGCGTTTCGAGATAATGAGCTGGCAGGAGCCATTGTTGTCGTCCGGGAAGAAACTGGCTGGTCGATAGATCAGATCGCCGTTTCACCCGCTCAACAAGGTATGGGCACGGGAAGCGGGCTGCTGCGAGAAGTTGAGGTGATTGCCCGGCAGCACGGAGTTAGGCAATTAACGCTCGATACCGCTAAAATGATGACTGATTTGGTCAGGCTGTATCAGCGTTTGGGATTTCGGGTTTATCGCGAGGGAGGTCCAGATCATGGTAAAGATGCTCATATCAGGGTTTTTATGGAGAAATCGCTTTAACAAATTGCTTTTTTCCAACCCGGTCCCCTAACCGGCATCATCAATCCTGCTTCTTCATCGCGGCCATTACCCTGCTGCCAACCACACGAATGAACTTGTTTCCAGTTGAGTGGAATGAATCGCGCTTTTATAAACGATGCTGTTCGAACACCTATCGGCCGTGTGGGTGGTTCGCTTTCTCACCTTGATATTACCGGCCTGTTAGCGCCGTTAATCGAAGCTTTATTGACCCGCAACAAACTTGATCCGGCAGAGATTGATGAGGTTGTAGTGGGAAACGCAGCAGGTCCGGGAGGTAATCCTGCCCGGGTTGCACTGCTGGCTGCGGGATTGCCCTATGCCGTCAGCGGTATGACTATCGACCGGCAGTGCGGGTCAGGGTTGGAGGCAATAAACACGGCGGTGCGGCTGGTGCAAACCGGTGCAGCCAATACGGTGATAGCCGGTGGCGCCGAAAGTCCGAGTACTGCACCACTGAGAGCGCGTCGACTCAACACCGAGGATGATATTGCTCTATCGGTGAGTGAACAGAATAGTCAACTTCCCTTGGTCCCGGGTTGGGAGTTCTATACCCGGGCTCGCTTCACCCCGCCCTCGATGAATGATCCCGAGATGGGTATCGCAGCCGAAAACGTGGCAATGCGATATGACATCTCGAGAAAACGTCAGGATCAATTTGCATTGCAAAGCCACCTCAAGGCGTCAACAGCCGAACAAGCTAATCGTTTTGATCGTGAACGCATAGCTTTACCGGCAACTGCATCACACTCGATGGTCGAATTCGATGAATGTGTCAGAGCAGATTGCTCACCGGATGTCCTCGCATCCTTGCCGGCAGCTTTTAAGCCCGGTGGTAGCGTAACCGCAGGCAATGCCTGCCCGATAAATGATGGTGCAGCGCTGGTACTGGTGCAGCGTGTTCCGGGTGCGGGAGCCGCGCTTGAATTCCTTGGCAGCCAGGCTGTGGGTGTTGATCCTGACTATCTGGGCATGGGCCCAGTGCCTGCAACACGGCAGTGTCTTGCTGCACTCGGACTGACGGTTGCAGAGCTGCAACAGATAGAGTTTAACGAGGCTTTTGCCGCTCAAGTGCTGGCCTGCGTTGATCAATTGGGCATTGAGCCGCAGCAGCTGAATCCGGCGGGTGGTGCTTTGGCGCTCGGGCATCCTTACGGGGCGTCGGGCGCTATTCTGGTAACGCGCCTGCTGCATGATTTGCAGGCAGGCGATACGGGTCTTGCCACCCTGGGGATTGGAGGTGGTATGGGGCTAAGTTCAGTATTCCGGGCCCGGCACTAAAGAGCAAACTGGGCATTCGGCTGTCAATCCCCGGTTGACGCAGCTGTTTGTCCGCTGCTGCAGGCCTGGTGTCATCGGCTAAATACTGGCAAGCAGAGCTGTCAGCGGGTAATATGCGTTGCCGCGAAGGTGGCCGTCAATGTATCGCCAGCTGAAAAGCTGCCCCGAATTCACATCGGGGGTACACATCCAGTACTGCAAAGCGGTCGCTGTGACACGGCTTGATTCGCCTGCGCTGGCGGAATCGTTTTTTTCAGGATTAGACAGGAAAGTATCATGCGTCGAGTTGTCATAACCGGGCTGGGAATTGTCTCGTGTCTGGGTAGCAATGCTGAAGAGGTTACCGAATCGCTGCGTAGTGGTAAATCGGGTATCTCCGTACGGCAGGATTACATCGACAATGGCATGCGCAGCCATGTGGCCGGCAGTCCGCAAATCGATTTCAAAGAGCACATAGATCGCAAGCAGCTCCGCTTTATGGCAGACGCAGCAGCCTTTGCGTATATCTCAATGCAGCAAGCGATAGAAGATGCCGGATTGCCGGAATCTGCGGTCTCTAATGTGCGCACCGGCATTGTGGCCGGTTCCGGAGGTGCATCCTCGTCGAGTCAGGTTGAGTCGGCCGACATTTTGAGAGACCGTGGTTTACGCCGGGTGGGGCCCTATCGTGTCACGCAAACCATGGGAAGCACTGTTTCAGCGTGTCTGGCCACGCCGTTCCGTATCAAAGGTGTCAACTACTCCATTTCATCAGCTTGCTCAACCAGCGCACACTGTATTGGCAATGCGGCCGAGCTAATTCAGCTTGGCAAGCAGGACGTCATGTTTGCGGGTGGTGGTGAGGAGGAACATTGGACCTTGAGTTGCCTGTTTGATGCGATGGGGGCTCTGTCCACCAAATACAATGATCGACCGGCAGAAGCATCGCGCGCCTATGATGCCGATCGAGATGGTTTTGTTATCGCTGGTGGCGGTGGGATGTTGGTGCTGGAGGAGCTCGAGCACGCCAAAGCGAGAGGAGCGAGAATTTACGCTGAAGTTGTCGGCTATGGTGCGACTTCGGACGGCCATGACATGGTGGCGCCATCGGGTGAGGGGGCTGCTCGCTGCATGCAACAGGCGATGCAAACTGTAGAGGGATCGATTGATTACATCAACGCCCATGGCACCAGCACACCAGTCGGTGATATCGCGGAGCTGAAGGCAGTGGCTGAAGTGTTTGGAGAACAAGTGCCTCCGATCAGTTCAACCAAATCCTTGTCAGGCCATTCTCTCGGAGCTGCTGGAGTACAGGAGTCCATCTACACGCTGTTGATGCAGAAAAATAATTTCATCACAGCGTCTGCCAATATCGATACCCTGGATGAGGCTGCCAACGGTATGTCGGTGGTGCAGCAACGAGTCGATGAAGCCGACCTGCAGCGAGTGATGTCTAACAGTTTTGGTTTCGGTGGTACCAATGCCACCCTGGTATTTGAGAAATATTCTGGCTGATTTCCTCAACAACAATATCAGCAGGAACAATATCAGCAGGGTTAAGCGCAGTCGCCCGCTCGATTAATTTAATCCCATTTCACGGGAGGTTCGTCGAGCATTGCACGTTGCTCGCGTAAGGCCAGTATGTGTTCGTCCCAATAGCGCTGTTCGGCGAAAAAAGGAAACGCCTTGGCAAATGCGGGGTCATTCCAGCGTTTGGCTATCCAGGCAGCGTAGTGTATTTGTCGCAGGCTGCGAAGCGGCTCCACCAATTGCAGTTCTCGAGGGTCAAAATCACGAAATTGCGTGTAGCCCTCAAGAATATCTGCCACCCGAGCAGTGCGATATTCACGATCGCCCGATAAAAACATCCACAGATCCTGAATTGCCGGGCCTGCAATGCAGTCGTCAAAGTCCAGCAGGTGTGGTGTGTCGTCGGCACCCCATAAAATATTCCCTGGATGAAAATCACCGTGTAGCCGAATGGTTGATACCGATCCAGCCGCACTGAATTGTTGCCCCACCACGTTGAGAATGTCTTCAACCAGCCCTTGATACACCTCGCGCAATTCTGCTGGGAGAAAGTCTCCCTGCAAAATGGTGTTTTTCGAAGCTTGTCCCCAGACCATCGGGTCAAGTGTTGGCCGGTGCTTGAACTCCGACAACTCCCCCACCAGATGCAAACGGGCAAGCGTTCTGCCGATGACTTCCAACTGATCCGGATCATCCAGCTCCGGTGGACGGCCCCCGGCACGTGGATAAATGGCGAAGCGATAGTCGGCAAAGTGGTGTAACAGTGAGTTTTCAGTTTCTGCCTGCTGGCTCAAAGGATCGACATCCGTTTGATAGCGTGCTCCATTGGCCAGCTCGGCTGTTGTCAGTGCCCTGATGACGGGTAGGTCGTTTTCCACCAACTCGCAGGTGAAAGCATGTTCTTCCAAAATAGTGTCATCCGACCAGCGTACAGGGCGGTAGAATTTGGCTACAACCGGCTGTGAATCCTCGATCCCGATCTGGTAGACACGGTTTTCATAGCTGTTCAGGGCAGAGACACGTCCATCGGTCATAAGTCCGGAACTATCAACCGCATCCAGGATCAGATTAGGATCGAGTCGATTGAATTCGCTGCCGTCCCGTGTAGCTGGGGCTGAGGCTGGGGCGCAGACATTTCCGATCGCGTCGTCTGACGCTGTCTCATCGTAGGTCACAGTTGGCTAATATTCCTGAACATTGCTGTCTTTTTTGTCGAATTGCTTTAAACTTTCACGAAATTGCGAGATCGGCTCAACCTGGTGAAGAGATTGGGTAAGCCGGCCACAAATCACCAGTGGCTATTGTCTCACAACCTGACACCACCCTTGTCTGCCCGGCTAGTGTTTGCTCAATTAGCCCATTGCTGACGGCTGGCCTGGTTAGCCTTCCGGGGTAGCTTGCCCACTAAGCTTGCCCATTAAGCTTGCCAAGTCAGTTTGCCAAGTCAATTTGCCATGATGGCTTATGTGGGTGGCTTAACCAGGGCAGCTTACGTTGGCAGCTCAACAAGGAAAATTGATTGGGAAGTTGATTGGGAAGCTGGTTAAAGGACCGTTAAACAGACCCGTTACTCGAACTGAAAGTCGAGTCGGGCCGCCCGGAAAATCCATCCGGATAATATGGAGCTGCAACTGGTGCAAGCTCCCCATAGCAGGATCCCCATGGACATTCGCAAAGTCAAAAAACTCATCGAGTTGCTCGAAGAATCTGATGTTGCCGAGATTGAAATAAAAGAGGGCGAGGAGTCTGTTCGTATCTCGAGGAGCTCGACAACCGCTGTACAGCCAAACTACGCTGCACCCATGGCGCCACCCCCGGGTGCTGCTCCGATCGGGGTTGCACCGCCACCCGCACCTGCAGCGGCTGACAGCATCGCAGACGACCTGCCTCCAGGAAAAATTATCGAGTCTCCTATGGTTGGCACTTTTTACCGTGCTTCAGCTCCTGGAGCAGAACCTTTTGTCGAGGTTGGCAAATCGGTTTCCAAAGGCGAGACCCTTTGCATCATCGAAGCGATGAAGATACTGAACCAGATAGAGTCTGAAGTGTCTGGCACCGTCAGGGCCATCCTTGTGGAAGACGGGCAGCCAGTGGAATATGGCGAGCCATTGCTGGTTGTGGA
>CALFCE010000140.1 GCA_937951215.1 uncultured Granulosicoccaceae bacterium | reverse complement strand
GCCATAGCATCCGTCAGTATCCCGGACACGAATTAACAACGCTGGTCTGCTGGCCATGGAACCAATCGCCATTTGCGGCGAGACACCATCCGAAGCCGCAATCGAAAATACATCAAGGCCACTAATTGTTGTGGTATGGCTGAAATCCATAACTCAAATGGCAGGGTTGGGGAAAAGGACTACATAGCTTTGTCCGGACGGAGCGACCATATTGACAACGTGCAGCCGCAACTGCGTGGCAACCTGCTGCAAATACTCGAGATTGTGTTGCGTGGATGGCATGGCTATCAAACGGGGTGTTTAATTTCAGATAAATGATGTTATCATAAAAGAACTAGACGTCTATACCTATAGGAATTGTTAAGCTGATTACTTCAACGCAAAACCCTTCAAAACCTGAACAATCGGCTCTCGTTTAAATGAATCTGCAAGCCATGAAACGCCGGGCTGTCCCGCTGCATGCAGAAGTAGCCGACGTATTGCGGCATCAGATACTGTCGGGAGAATTGTCTTCGGGTACCAAATTGCCTGCACTTAGCCAACTCACGGCGCAGCTGGGAGTAGCACGCATGACTGTTGTGCAGGCTATGAACACACTTGAGGAAGAAGGTCTGATAGAACGTTTCTCCGGGCGTGGCACCTTTGTCCGTGAAGTAGAGATACCCGATCGTGAAACCTTGAATATGCAAGCCAAGCTCTCGCAGATTCACTCCATGGTGGAGCAGCTTGAAGTGTCAGTCGTTGACAGTCGTGATACCAGCGTCGTGCAGCAGCAGGCCGATGGCAATAGCTACTGCTGTATGAAACGTATCCACGCGAAGCAGGGAAAACCGTTCTGTCTGGTGGATATAAAACTAGACAATAAGATTTTCACGCAGGCCACAGATCGCTTCCAAAGAGAAATTGTTGTCACTGTATTAAAAGATCTGGGCGTTGACATTGGCTCGGCTCGGCAGAAGGTCACCATATCCTATGCCGACTTTGAATTGGCACAGGCGCTGGAAATCAGCGTTAATTCGGCGGTATTCCGGGTATTTCGAGAGTTCTTTGATACCAAGGGTTGTCTTATCTATTCAGCCACTCTGTTCTACCCGGGAGATTCACTCGAACTGGAAATAGACTTCACTGTTTAACACGCACCATTTAACACGCAACATTTAACACGCACCATTTAACACGCAAAATTTTACCGGCACCATGAAACCAGCAAGGGATCAATATTCGATGACGCAGGCAACCTGAGTTTTTTACTGTTCGAATCCGTTGTCTCTCTTGCAAAACATCCTTTGGAGGAGTTATGAAAAACCTGAAAATTCTTGCCCTGGCAACAATAGCAAGCCTCGGGCTATCGGGCACGGCAAGCGCCGCCTATCCGGAAAAACCGATTACCCTGGTGGTGTCTTTTGCTGCTGGCGGTAATGCTGATGTAGTTGCACGGATAAATGCCGAAGCGTTGAGCGAGCAGCTGGGTGTTCCAGTCAATGTTGTCAATAAACCGGGTGGTGCTCATATACCCGCGACCATGAGCGTGGTCGAAGCTCCTGCCGATGGGTATACATTGTTTAATTGGTCACCCCCGAGTTTTATGGTGGTTCCGCTAACCCGGGATGTACCCTACGATCCGATGAAAGACTTTATTCCTCTGTTTGCTGGAATATCCGCATCCAATGCACTCTATGTGCGCAGCGACAGCCCCTACACAACCTTTGAAGAATTTATCGAAGGTGCCAAAGCCAAGAAACTGACGATGGGCGTAAACAACCTCGGTGCACCACCCAATCTGTCGGCGGTACAACTAGCCAATGAATTCGGTCTGGAATTTAAAACACTGGCACTTAAAACCGTACCTGCCACCATGGCAGGGCTTGTCGGCGGCCAGGTTGATGTAGCCGTTGGTCAGGTCGCCTCCATCTACGCCTATAAAGATGAGGTAAGACCGTTAATTATTCTGGACAACAATCGTCGCGCCTTTTTTGAAAAGGATCTTCCCGGTGTCAGAACTGTGGGAGAAGCAGTTCCGGGCAAAGAAGCCGGTGTCTGGGTACACGGCGGATTGGCGGTCAAGGCAGGTACACCGCAGGAAGCTGTCGATAAATTACTTGAAGCATCCAAAGTGATGGGCACAGATGAATTCAAAGCCAAGCTGCCAAAAAGTGTGGGCTATCACTGGGTACATGGTACCGAAGGCGTACAGGCTCTGATTCAGGAAGGCAAAGATCTGTATTCCCCTATTCTGGATGGACTAGGCCTGCTTCATAAAAAGTAAGGCAACTTCACCAATGCCTCAACACCTTATTTAAACAAGGTAAGGTGTTGAGGCTAATGGAACCACAGCATGCTGACTCAACGTTTAGCCAATATCGTTTTTACAATACTACTTCTGATCGCCTGTATCTGGTTCGCAGTTATCGCTCAAGGTTTCGAAGCCAGTGGCTTACTGGCCAGCTCTGGTCTCCCGTCGAAATTTTTTCCTCAACTCTTGCTCGCATTTACTGGGCTGTGTGCTGTGATCATTGCCGGACTCTATCTGATAAAAGGCCAGGCAGGCGGAGATAGCGGTGAAACTGTTTTCGCAAACTTTGCCGAAGCACGACGCGGACTGCTGATGATGGTGGTTGCCGTAGCTTGCTACTTTGTCTGGAAAAGGTTCGGTTTTGTCCCTATGGCAGCGGTCATGGGTCCTTTGAGCTTACTGGCTATGGGAGTCAAAGCGATCAGTCACTATGCCATTGTGCTGGCATTGACGGTTTTGGTCTATCTGGTTTTCACCCAGCTGCTCAATATCCAGCTCACCTGACTGCTTGCGTCACGACAAGTCATGCGTTGCAATAACAAAATCTGATTATGTACGGTGATCTTCAAGCGCTGATGACAGCGCTCACGCACCTCGCTCAGCCCGTTAGCCTGCTTTTGCTGGTGGGAGGCATCGTACTCGGGCTTGTCATCGGGATTCTCCCGGGCCTCGGCCCACCGATTGCGATTGCGCTGGCGCTACCGTTTACGTTCTATCTGGATACCGTGCCATCGTTGATACTGTTGCTTGGCATCTATTCAGCGGCTATTTACGGCGGGTCAATCTCGGCTATTGCAGTAGGGATACCGGGGACTGGAGCAGCGATTGCAACTGTGCAGGACGGTCACAAAATGTTCAAGGCGGGGCAAGGCGGCGAAGCTTTGGGATTTTCCCTGACGGGATCGATTATCGGAGGCCTCTTCAGCGTTATTTGTCTGGCTTTGATCTCACCTCTGCTGGCACAGTTGGCTGCGAAATTCGGCCCTCGCGAATATCTTGCCATCAGTGTATTCGGGCTGGTGGTCGTGGTACGAGTTGCCGGGAAAAGTCTGTCGAAGGGTTTGCTGATGGGTGGCCTCGGTATCTTTCTAACCACTTGGGGGCTTGACGAGCTGAACGGTACCGAACGATATACCTTTGGCAGCTATCATCTCTATGAGGGATTACCGCTGGTGCCTTTTCTGGTCGGTCTGTTTGCGATGTCCGAGGTCATGATTGGGGCCGAGCGGGTACTCAACAAAATAGAATTTTCGGACTCCAGCCTGAAAGTAAAGCTACCTGGTCTCAGGCAGCTGTCGCGTATGAAAAGTGTCTTGTTACGCTCATCCATTATCGGAACCATCATCGGCATCATTCCGGGAGAAGGAGCGGCTGTGGGTGCCTTTTTTGCCTATTCAGAAGCAAAACGAAAATCGGCTGATCCGGACAAGTTTGGCACAGGGATACCTGAAGGAATTGTGGCTCCGGAAACGGCAAACAATGCGACGGTCGGAGGCGCATTGGTTCCAACGCTCACACTCGGGGTTCCCGGCAGCCCGGCCGCGGCAGTCTTGCTCGGTGCATTACTTATTCAAGGGCTGGCACCCGGCCCGAGATTGTTTGCAGAACGTCCAGACCTGATGTATTCAATCTTTATCGGGTTGTTTCTGATCAATATTTTGATGATGTTTATCGGTTTGATCGCCATACGATTTGCCGCAAAGCTCATTATGGTGCCAACATCGATCATTCTTCCTACCGTAATGCTTCTCAGCTTTGTTGGAATCTATTCGGTTTCCAACAGTTTTTTTAATGTTGGCGTGTTGCTCGGTGCTGGCATTCTTGGCTATGTAGTCCGTAAGCTCGGATACTCTATTGCCCCCTTATCCATCGGATTTGTCCTGGGCCCCATTCTTGAGAACGCACTGCGACAATCCATGACCATTGCTGACGGCAGCATTGTCGAATTTTTCAACACGCCGATAGGTTTGACGATTTACGCCGTGCTGCTGCTCACGATATGCTGGGACAGGATTACAGCACTCCTGCGGCGAAATTAATCAACTGTTCCCTAAATCCAGATTGCTTCTCACGAGAAAACGTATGAGCGACCGACCCAATATTTTAATTGTCTATCCGGATCAAATGCGTTACGACGCGATGGGCTGCAGTCAAAACCCGGTTATAAAAACACCGCATATCGATCGCCTGTCCAGCGAGGGGGTGCACTTTTCCGAAGCCTATACCTCTTATCCGATTTGCTGCCCTTTTCGTGCTTCCATGCTGACCGGCAAGTACGCGCAGAAACACGGGATGACACAAAACCACTTTCCGCTTCGCAGTGATCAGACCTTTCTGGCTGAATGTTTACGAGATGCGGGCTATCGCACTGGCTACATTGGCAAATGGCATCTTGAGGGAGGCCCGAAACCTGGATTTGTACCGCCTGAAAGACGCTTTGGCTTTGAACACTTTATCGGTTTCAATCGCGGACACGATTACGACTCATCGATCTACTTTGACGATCAGGGGCAGGCTTATCACTCATCACGTTATGAACCGGACTATCAGACCGATCAGCTGCTCGACTTTATAAAAACCGCCGCTACCGCCGAAGACAAGAAACCATTTTTTGGCTATATCAGCTATGGGCCGCCGCACTTCCCGATGCAAATGCCGGATTACCTCAGGCACATCTACCGACATGATGAAGTGCCGTTGCCACCGGATGTACCCAATCCTGAACTACAACAACAAGTCCAGAAACACCGAAACGAAATTCTGTGTGGGGGCGACCCTCGCAGCGGACACAAGAGTCATGCCGCACACGAAACCAAGCCCAAGGCGGAACCCGAAACAGAAGCTGAAATCAGGGAATTTATCGCTGAATACTATGGCATGATTTCAAACATTGACTGGAACCTTGGTCGTATTCTGAACGAGCTCGACAAACTCGGCATCGCGGACAATACCATGGTGATATTCCTCAGCGACCATGGCGATATGCTGGGCCAGCATGGCTCATTCTGCGGCATTAAATGCCAGCCTTATCGTGCGGCCATGCAAGTACCCTTGATCATACGGTACCCGGGCCGGTTCAAGCCAACAAGTACCGAAGCCATGGTAGATGTCGGGGTGGATATGATGCCCACCCTGCTCGACTTGTGTGGAATCTCCGCACCAGAAGAGATGCAGGGGCAAAGCTATCTCGAAGTCCTTGATGGTAAAAGCACTGAAGCACGCGATGCGATTATGTATCAGGTTTTTACGCAAACCGGCGGCAACCCGGGCGAATTCGCACCCTATGCACAACGGGGTATCAGAACAAAAGACTGGCTTTACGTCAGGCACAAGTCAGAACGGGTGATGCTGCATAACGCGCGAGACGACTTCCACGAGCTCGACAATCTCGTCAGTCACCCGGACTACAGTGAATTGATGGATAGCCTCGACGATCGAATCGCGTCACATATGGAAGCCACCGGCGACGACTGGGATATGGCAGCTGATTTTCCACCACCTGACTTTCTCACCCATGATGAAGCGAAGGTGTTTCTGGAAAACGAGCTTTTACCCAATGCGATACACGTACCCTGAACAAGGCAACCCGATGAGATTGATCCAAATTCAAACTGCCTGAAAAACGAAACGGAAAAATATGAAACTGTGTAGCGACCTGCTTGATGCCGATAGCAGAACTTTTGACGACGCGCCGTTCGACACTATCAGCTATGAGCTTTGTTCACGTCGCAGTGATGTCATTATGGTCAGTGCAGATCTGAGCAAATACACGCAAATGCATTCGCTCAAGAAAAAACTGCCCGATCAGCATCTGGAAGTTGGCATGGCTGAGCAGAATTTGATATCGGTTGCAGCAGGTGTCTCAAAGGCTGGCTACATTCCGATTGCAACCACCTTCGCCTGTTATGCAACCCGGCGCGCCTACGATCAAATGTTGATCTGCATGGGGACGAGCCCACTGACCAATATTGTCATTGGATTTACACCGGGCATCGCCAACCCTGCGCGTATTCATCATCAGGCAGCCGAAGATCTTGGAATGATAAGAGCAATCCCTGGCGCTACCGTTATCGACCCGATGGACGTCACAGAATTCGATCAGGCTTTAAACACCGCCGTTGACACACCGGGGCTTGTCTATATGAGAGGACACAGAGGTAACACCCCTCGCCTACTCGACCCGGCAGCTTATACTTTTCAATTGGGAAAAACCTATCAACTGCGCGCTGGCAAAGGCATTGGTATTCTATCTACCGGACATGCCACGCAATGGGCGCTCGAAGCGTCGGCAAAGCTGGAGCACAGGGATGTAGAGCATTCTTTGTTGCATGTGCCCACTATTAAACCTGTCAACGAAGATGAAATTGCCGAATTCTGCTTTGCTCATGATCAGGTGGTCACCATAGAAAATCACCAGATAGTGACCGGTCTGGGTAGCCTGGTTGCCGAAATCGTCTCGGACATTGGCCGCGGCCCTCGAATAACCCGGCTCGGAATACCCAACCGCTGGGCACCGGGAGGCACCTTGCCTTATATCAGAAAGCAACTAAAACTGGACGCTGACCAGCTCGCAGATCAAATTGTGGACGTGCTATGAGACCAAATGATAGAGCGGGCTCAAATTTAATGCGGCGGCAGGAACTTGAACTGCTCGCAGCTAAAATCAGAAGAAATGTACTGGACATCTGCATGCAACGAGGTGGCTACGCAGGGCAAGGGGTAGCTCTGGCTGATATTGCCGCGTGTTTATACTTTGATGAACTCAGGGACGACACCAAGGGTTGGTTTCACGACCGATTTGTCTTGTCAAACGGCCACGATGCCATTATGTGTTACGGAGCCTTGGCCGAACATGGCTCCTACACGATGGAAGAGCTAAGAACTTACAATGCCGATGGCACCAAGGTTGACCAGAGCCCGATAGAGGGACAATTGGGGTTTGAAATCACCGCAGGTTCTCTGGGTCAAGGCCCATCACAGGCAGCAGGGATCGCCTATGGTGAACGACTCAAAGGCTCGGACAAGCGTGTTTACTGCTTGTTCTCGGATGGCGAACTACAGGAGGGCAACGTCTGGGAAGCAGCCATGTTTGCCAGCCACCATCAACTCTCCAATCTTGTGTATATCATTGATAACAACGATTTGGGTGCGACTGGCTCTACGACAGATACATTGGGTGTCGAGCCCGTACCCGAGAAATTTGAAGCTTTCGGCTTTGCCGCTCGTCGCATTAACGGCAACAACATTGAAGAAATACTCAACGCCTTTGACGAAGCCAGACAGATACACGACAAGCCTTACGTGTTGATTTGTGACACCAGACTTTTCGTCGGCATCGACTGCTTGAGAGCCGTGTTACCCATGGCTCATTATGTGGCGGCTAAAGATGCTGACTGGGAAGCCGGTCTGACAGAAATCAATGCAAAAATCACCTCTCTGACCAACAGGCTTTAATAAATTTATTAGACATCGCGTGAATTTCTTGAACACAATGCTACAACACTCAAAACAAAAAGGCCCCCAGATGAACAGTCAGGAATGGGTAGCCAACAATGATTAACCCGGAAAAACCACTGACAGGGAAAACAGCGGTTGTCACCGGTGCTGGTCGTGGTATAGGACGCGCAATCGCAATAACCTATGCAAAAGCGGGAGCTGACGTGGCCATCTGTGCACGATCGGTTGATGAGCTTGAGATGGTACGTCAAGCTATTGAATCAACGGGTGTGCGCTGTGTTATGAAAGTTGCCGACTTGACTGACGAGGTAGCAGTACAGGAATTTTGTACCGAGACTATTTCGACTTTCAACCAGATTGACATCCTGGTCAACAACGCCGGTGGATTACTGGAGAAAGCCAAAATAGTCGATTCGGATATCGATCTTTGGTGGAAAACGATTGAAAACAATCTCAAGGGGCCTTACCTGGTGACTCGATTGTTACTCAATGGAATGGCAGATGGTGGAAAGATAATCAATCTCTCCACCGGTGTGGCGTTTCGCGCCGGAATGCAGAACAGTGCTTATCATGTAGCGAAGGCGGGATTGCATATGTTCACTGAAGCGCTGGCAAACGAGCTGCAACCGAGGCGTATCGATGTCAACAACCTGATACCCGGCCCGACAGCGACCAGTGCTTTCGACAATGTCAAAAACGGCCAGCGCAGTTCACCTGAAGAGATACTCTCCCGCTTCGCAGATACACCACCTCCCGGGCTGCCCGAGGTAGAACGCATGAAACACCCGGATGAAGTGGCGGAGCTGGCCCTCTTTCTGGCATCGCTGCCCGAAGGTGGCCCAAACGGACAGACCTTTTCATTAGCTCGCCGGCCACTTTAACCCCTTCACCTGCATTTCAAATCAATGGCATCAGCGACCCCAAAACCAAAGACATGCTGTCCGCCTGCCATAGAAAAAAGGACTGGCTTCAACACACGAATGTATGCCGGAAAGGGCTTTCAAGCGCTTTTTGATTTAAGCGAAATCCCGGGAGGCCAGGCGTTTGTAGGGACAGATCAACCCTACATTGCTGTCGATGAGGAAGGCCCCTGTCGCATTCAACATATCAAGCCTTTCAAAATGATGAAAACGACAGTCACGAATGCGATGTTCAGAAAATTTATCGATGAAACCAATTACAAAACTGACGCCCAGCGTTTCGGTTGGTCATTTGTTTTTGAGCACCAGATGATAAAATCTGGCAGAGATAATCCTGATAAAAAATTACAGTCTACCGTCGGTGCTGAATGGTGGCACAAGGTGAGTGGCGCTTGCTGGAACCGGATATGCGGATCAGACGCTAATTCTCCGGCACCAGATGACCATCCTGTAGTTCATGTTTCATGGAATGATGCAAAGGCGTTTGCTGCCTGGGCAGGTGGGCGACTACCAACTGAAGCTGAGTGGGAACACGCAGCCCGTGGTGGCCTTCAAGATGTGATGTTTCCCTGGGGTAATCGGGAACCGGATGACAACAGTTTCCAACCCTGCAATATCTGGCAAGGGCAGTTTCCCAACGTCAATAGCTGCGTAGATGGCTACGCGGCAACGGCTCCTGCCAGGTCGTATAGTCCCAATAACTATGGCCTATACAGTATGTGTGGAAATGTTTGGGAATGGACCTCCGGGCGATTTAAATTGAATGGACGTTCATCTGAATCAAAGCACTACGCAAAACACTTCAAGAACACCAAAATTCTGAAGGGCGGCTCTTTCTTGTGTCACAAGAGCTATTGTTTTCGATATCGAATCGCTGCACGAACAGGCTCCACACCGGACTCGACCACAACCCATCAAGGATTCAGATTGGTATTTGACTAACCGCAGTGTTGCATTCCAAAAAACAGCCGTAACACTACTTTTGATTAATCCAACGCTGAAATTCAGTCCAATTTCCTATATATCCTGATAAAGCGTCATAGCCCGCTTGACCTGGATGAGTCCCGTCACCGGCGCTGGCTTCACTGCACCACTCACTGCAATTGCCAACAAACCCGAAGACTGACAAATAAGGTACCTGCAGCTTCTGGCACAGCATCTGAAAACGATGATCGAGTTGTTCAATACGATGATCCGCGAGTGGATCATCGAGTATCGGCGATGGCCCCACCATCAGCGTCGGTGCGCGCCGGATCGCCTTGCCAAGCAACATTTCTGTGTTATGCAGTGAATCCGTCTGACTCAATCGAGGACTACCGTCTCCCCTGTCCGCGCAATCATTGGCACCGAATGAGAATAGTAAACCAGCTGGTTCTCCATCGACCAGCCTGCAATCAGCTTCATCTTCCCATCGATTCAGAATATCTGCGCTGGTATTCCCCCGTATACCGAGGTTATAGGTGGTAATTTCGTAGCCGGCAGAAATTGCGAGGGCTGCGAAACGAGCAGGCCAGCCGCAACCAAGCTGATCACCCACACCGCTGACAAAGCTGTCTCCGAAAAAACAAACCCTCATTTGACTCAATCTTCTTTAAAAAAGCCGGGAATGTAACGACATGCTCACCACAAGCTAAGTTGCATTGGAGGGGGAATCTTTTGCTGCAAGCAGCATCGCTGCCACCACCATCAATGCACCACAAATCTTGTTAATCAGCGAGAAATTCAGCTCACTCATGTATTTCGTTGCCTGCATACCAGCCAGCCCCCAGGCAATCAATAAAACGCCATCAACAAACAGGTAGGTCGTGGCCAATATGAATAGCTGAGGTAAGATTGCGCTTGATGGATCAATAAATTGAGGGAAAAGGGCAGCGAAGAACGCGATGGCTGTTGGATTTGCCATTGAAGTGAGAAAACCTTGCTTGTAAAGCCGGAATCTCTCACCCGACTCGTTGCGCTGAACAGTCGATTCAACACTGTTGGACATAAACAGTTTCAAGCCTGTCCACACCAGATAAAGCACCCCGAGCCATTTAACCACCAAAAACGCAGTTGCCGAACTGGCAATGACTGCTGCCAAGCCGAAGGCAGCGGCTGTCATCTGCAGGGAATTGGCGCTTAAATCACCCGCTATGGTCCATTTGCTACGTTTTAAACCGTGGCGAATACTGTTTGAAATAATCAGAAGC
>CALFCE010000139.1 GCA_937951215.1 uncultured Granulosicoccaceae bacterium | reverse complement strand
TCATTCCTAAACTAGCTGCTGCATCAACGTTCTCTAACGTATCGTCAATGAACAGAGTTTCTTCCGGAATGGATCCAGCAAGCTTGAGCGCTGCACGATAGAACTCCGGTTCAGGTTTTACATATCCAAGTTCACTTGAATTCGCTATATCGTGAAAGAATTCATGAATTCCAAGTGCTGCGAGGTCAGCTCTCAGCCTGGAGGTGGCGTTAGTAGCAAGAACCACCTTCACATCCGAATCAATTTTTGATAGAGCTTCAATGGCCTTGGGATTGACACTCCCTACTGACTTCGACCAATGCTGAACTGCGGCAAAGGCATGGCAGTTGGGGTAATTTTTTTGAAGCTCATTTGCTATTTGCTCTCGCCACTGATCATCGCTGACCGAACCTCGAATCACTGGAACTAATATTGCCGGTGAAAACGCCTTTTGCTCTATGGCACCTCGGGGCAATAGATGCTCGTCTTCAATTGAACACGTTTCTCCAGGCCAAAGCCTAAGAACACCGTCAAGGTCTACAAGTATTGTTTTGATCTGCAAGTGACTATATTTTTATGTATTTACTGGATGGGGATTAACATCTCGTGCCGAATCTGGATGAAGAACGGGCTACGTCCGCTTCGTGCCGAACTAACACATTCCTGGTTTGATCCAGCTAGTTCGATCAACCCAGTTCGATTCACCCAGTTCGATTCACCCAGTTCGATCCAGTCTGTACCATCAGTATGGTCAAGTCTGAGCTATCACCACTACCACTATCCGGAGCGCAGAATTTTTTCAATTTTACGCCCCTTGGCGAGCTCGTCCACAAGCTTGTCGAGGTATCTGATTTTTCGTGTTAGCGGTGTTTTTATTGCTTTGTGGTTCTTAACTGTACGAGAGAACGAAGACACTGTGCCCACGCAGTAGATTATATTCAATCAAATTCTGATTTCTGCGCCAGATCGCCGCCACGCCAAATATAGAGTAACAGCAAAGGTTGACCATGTGAGCGCACTGAATGTTTGATATTGCTGGCGTGTTCTATTTTGTCTCCAGGCGATTTTGATTGCCAACCGTATTGTTCATGGTACCAGTCGCCCGTTCCGCTGATGGGAAGGTAAATTTCTTCTGCCTCGTGCCAGTGTTGCGGATAGGTGACATTGTCACCCAGCAGCACAAAACCACTCGATATTTCATCGTTATGCCAGTAAGCATCCGGGCCTAAAAATTTGATCCAGCCATATTTTTGCAAAAAACCTGCACCAAAATCTTCTTCTGTATACGTCTGGTTGAAATGCAGATCAGCCTGCCAACTGCTGAGAAGAGAGATAAATCGCTGATTGCAAGGTGGTGCCAGTGCTTCCATCTGAGGCAGGAAAGTTAAAACAGGCAACGCCTTTGCCGGTAACGTTCGATCAGGTTTAGCCAGGTTTAAGTCTGGCAACATTTGCCGCCAGTCGGCAGGGCACCCATTTTCCAGCATTGCCCTCCACTCGAAGGCTAGACTTGATAGTCCTGCTATAACATCTTTCGACTCATCTTTGATGGTGTTTATACGATTAGGGGGCACAGCAGATAGTCACTCATATCCCAGGATCGCACCTAGCGATAGCCAAACAGTTTCTCATCAATGATACGCTTGGCGGTATCCTCTGGTAACAGCTCTTCCCAGGCACCTCTTCCCTGCGGAATTTGTCGCAGTATTTCTCGGGAAAATATCTGGAAATATTCAGGGTCACTACAATCGATGCCAAAGATAAATCGATTTTCAAGCAAATGTTTATACAAGTAGCGTAAATGTTCGGCCACTTCCAATGTGGAAAAATCGCATATTTCGCTAGCCTCGTTTTTCTCTGGATAAACAAACAAACGGGTATTGTCCGGAAACAGTTTTCCAAAACCTTCCAGTATTCCACCCTCAACGCCGTCATATTTCGATTCATCAAAAATTTCGCGCAGGTTTATCATCCCCAGCACAATGCCAATTTGTTTTTGTGTATATTGGCGGAAATAAGCGCGTAGAGAAAAGTATCGGGTGTAGCTGGAAACAGTCACACTGTAACCAAGAGAATTGAGTAACGACACCCGCTGTATCAAATCAGTCTCAGATACCATCAAGTCCTGGCCGTGCGCATCGTTCAGGGTAATTTCTGCCAGCACGATCGAGTTGTCTGGCGTCACATCGGGTAACTCATTAAACGCCTTGAAACCTTGCTCAATCATATCGACATTGAGATTGGTCACGGGCTTGAATGAACCCCTGATCGTCAGTACATTTTTTTTGTAGAGCATTTCGGCAGGCACGACAACCGAACTGTCAGGCCGGAACATGATCGCTCTGGTTTTACCGCTTCGAATCAGATGTAAATTGATCTGCCGATTATCCACCTCTTCAAAGTAAGGCCCCTGAAAATCAATAGAGTCGATCTCGATCCGCCCGCTACCGAGCTCATCTGTCAGGGAATCAATAAGCTTTCGAGGTTCCTCGAAATAGTAGTAAGCACCGTAGATCAGGTTGACTCCCAGCGTACCCAGGCAATCCTGTTGCTGCTCAGCTGTATTGTCGAGCATGCGTGCATGAACAATGATGTCCGAGGGCTCGGCACCCGGGTACATCTGAACTCGCACTCCGCACCAGGCATGGCATTCATTATCACGGTTGTAACTTTTCGCAGAAACGGTAGCTGCATAGGAGAAAAATCGAGACGAGCGTGAGCGACTGTCACCCACTCGATTCAGTACCAGCGCGTACTCTTTTTCCAGCATCGCCTGTACTCGAGAACTACTGACATAGCGCCCACCTTGCTGCACTCCGTAAATTGCATCGGAGAACTGCATATCATAGGCAGAAATGGTTTTAGCGACGGTTCCAGCAGCAGCACCTGCAATAAAGAAATGGCGAGCGACTTCCTGCCCTGCCCCTATCTCTGCAATGGTTCCGTATTTTTTTTCGTCAAGGTTTATCCGCAATGCCTTATTGTCGGTAGAGCGACTGCTGACATTGTTCGCGATTTTATCTTCGATTGAGTCCACGTTTACAACCCTTCATGGTTTGCCTGTGAATTAAGCCTCACACCGACGTGTGCGGGTAGTCTGAATAACCAGGGCTGGCAAACAACATGCGTCAAATTATCGACTAGAAGTTGCAATTCCCCTGCCGGAGTTTTTATGACCCCTGTTTTTTTTGACCCCTGTATTTTTTATGATCCCTGTATTTCGGTACCCGGAGAGAGCTGGGCCATTTGCGAATTGGTGTTGTGGATCAGGCCAAATACCATTTCCAATAGTTGATCGGCATCCACGGGTTTATGTAAATAACTAAAACCTGCGTCGGTTATTTCCTCGATGCAGGCATTGGATGTATCCCCGGTGACAATCAGTGCCGGAAAGGACAGACCCGACTTTTGCTTGATTGCCTCTACCGCATCGACACCCGTCATGGTGTCTGACAGGCGATAATCCACAAGAATGGCGTCCGGAAAAGCAATCGAGCTTTCCAGCTTGTCAATTGCCTCATCGATGGACACTGCCGACAAGGCCTCATATCCACTTTGTCTCAAGATGGCTTCAACCGCCTCGCAGACAGCCTGATTGTCATCAATGACCAATAAAGTTTTACCGGTACCCACCAACGATGCAGGTTGAGCACAGGAACTGCTGGTGACAGGCATCTCCGCCCGACGCTTGGCATCATCGAGCACGGCCGCATTTCCTCGTCCTAGCGGCACCAGCAACGAAAAGCTTGTGCCCGCACCTGCAGCAGACTCAAGACTAACTTTGATGTCCAGCAACAAGCAGAGACGTTGTACGATGGACAAGCCCAGACCCAAGCCCTGTTCGATGGACTGAGAATCGGATTCCAGCTTCATAAACTCAGTAAATACCTCTTGATGCTTTTCAGCGGGTATACCGATCCCGGTATCCCTGACGACGATATCAACAAAGTTTCCCAGTTGCTGTGCGGTGATAGAGACACGGCCTGTCTCGGTATAGTTAATCGCATTGATGACCAGATTTCTGACCACGCGCCTCAACAAAATCGGGTCTGAATAAACCAGCGAGCCATCCGATTCGAAACTGAAATCCAATGATTTACCACGCGCGACGCTGGCACATTCATCGTAGAGAGATTGCAGAAGTTCATGAATGGAGAAACTGCTGTAATCGGCTGATACGACATTGGCATCAAGTCGCGATATATCCAGCAGGCTGGTCAACAATTCGTTCAAGGACCCTGCGCAATGCTTTATTTTGTCAATATAGGGGAGACTGTTATTGTCTACCCGCTCTTCCAGGGCACCGATATAGAGGCCGAGCGCATGGAGTGGTTGTCGTAAATCATGACTCGCAGCAGCGATAAACTGATTTTTCGCCTTGTAGGCTTGTTCACTTTTCCGTTGCAATGCTTCTACCCGCTTACGCTCATTGTTTAATTCCATTAGCGCGGGGGAGTGAGTCAGGTTCCCTTTTATCTCCCACAATTGCGGGTTTTCCAGGTTCTTGAGGTGTTCACTATCGTTGTCAAACGTCACTTCAGATACACAAACCAGCAACGCAAACACTTCCCCTTGCCGATCTCGAAGTGGAACCTTGTCAGTAGACTCGCTCCGTTGCCATTGCTCTCCCTCATCCAACACCAATGGTTGCAACACCACCGGCTCGCCTTTATCTGTGACTTCCTTATCCAGCGTCCAGTACCCCTTCCAATTGGTACCGGGCTTCCCTAGTACCAACTCTGGAGTGGTTCCTATTTCAAGGTCATTTTTACCGATTAATTCCTCACGCGGTTTACCCTGTGCAAGACAAAAATTTCGGCTCACATTGAGAAAACGATGGTCAAGGCTCTTGATAACAATCCAGTCATTGCAATATTGCATCACAGCATCAAGCACGATCTCGGTGTTGCTGTGGGCCAGATTTTGTGCGGCTTGTGCGCGGCTTGTTGCCAGCAGCTTCTTTAACCTGACATCAAACAGACTACCGTGTATCTCTGCAATATTGACAAGCTCAATCTGTGACAGATCAATCCCGGAAGCGGTATCCAGAATAGTTGACAGATCCGATTCCTCATCGACAAAGATGACAGTAGGCAAAGGCGCGGCATCCAGAATAAAACGGATAGTTTTGGCAGAATCCTGAATCGGCGCCTGAATTGTCAAATCCAGCAATTGGAAGTCGGCAACGGATGGATCATCCGCATCCATAAAGCGCAGTCGGGAGAGTGCCTGCAGTTGGCGCCAACAAGAAATCTCGGTTTCAGCGGGCAGCCATACTCTGTAGGCAGACGATGGCTGGCCTACGAGACTCTCGGGCGAGGCTTCGTTTTGTTGTATCGGCGTAGACAAAGGGTTCCCAACTGAATGCGCCTGGGGCGCTCCAACAGGCTTGACCTTAGCATAATTCTGCGCGAGACAGTCTCGACTATTGCCCTGTCTTTGCCGTTCTCAACATGTTATAAATTGCACAAATCGGCCTTCAATCAGAGGCTTGAGCACGGTTATGTCAATTCTGCTCCTGCGGCTGGAACTACCGCAAGTTCAGCCTCTTGCATGCTCTGGTGTATCATTGATCACACCCATGGACCTGCCCACCTGAAACACACTTCTGAATATCTGCACATGCTTAAAACCAAGTCCTATCAAAGAAGCGAATCCGGCAGCCCGATAACGGTAGTGGTATGCACTGAATGCCGTGAGAGCGTCGACAAAACTTTGCTCAAGGCTGACAAAGGCTGGTTTCCTCACCGGCCAGACTGCAGCCTCTATCAGAAGCCGGACACTGGGCAAGCTACACCCACTGACCATCGATAAGCAGCTCCAATGGTCGAATCCGACAGCTCGGCAACTGCACGGAAAGCCACCGCAGAAACAGAACCGGCAGCGGGCAAAGCACCTGCCAGGGCAAGTCAGCTTTACTACAGCATTCTGGATACTCCAGTGGGTGGCTTTCTGATTGCCGGCACTGATTCTGTGTTGCACTATTCCAGCTTTTGCGCAGGTAATAGAGCCATCAATCCACCCGCTAACTGGACTGAAGACGGAGCACGCTTGGAGTTTGCGGCGGATCAAATTCAAGCCTATTTTAAGGGTGAGTTAACTCAATTCTCTATCCCCCGCACACTAACGGGTACTCCCTTCCAGGTCTCCGTCTGGAAAGCACTTGAAACGATACCGTTTGGCCAAACAGTCAGCTACGGCCATATAGCCAAAGCCATTGGCAATCCACAAGGCAGCCAGGCAGTCGGAGCTGCCAATGGATCAAACCCTTTACCGATACTGATACCCTGTCACCGGGTAATTGGCAGCGATGGTTCGCTAACAGGTTTTGGAGGTGGGCTACCAATCAAGCATCAATTGCTTCACCATGAAGGCGTCGCTACGGCCGAAGATCAAATGTCTCTGTTTCCAGATCTGGCCCCTTAAGACTCAAAATCCCACTTTAGATATGCAAAGCGAATCGACCAAAAGTCCGGGCCGAATGGAATTCATCGTTCTGATGGCAGCACTGGCAGCACTGGATGCCTTCTCCATCGATGCAATGATGCCGGCCCTCGAACAAATCAGTCAGGATCTGGCCCTGAAAAATGACAACCACCGGCAGTTCATTATTACCGCTCTGTTTCTTGGTTTCTCGATCGGTGTGCTGGTGTACGGTTTTGCGGCCGACCAATTCGGACGGCGGGTACCGGTGCTTGTCGGTATCGGTGTGTTCATTCTGGCCTCACTGATTTGTATTGCCGCCAGCTCATTCACTCATCTTCTGATTGGGCGTACGCTGCAAGGTGTCGGCGCAGCCGGCCCCTACGTGCTCTCTATCGCCATAGTCAGAGATCGCTATGAAGGCCGGGAAATGGCCAGCATCATGTCGCTTATTATGATGGTGTTTATTGGTGTGCCCATGATTGCCCCCTTTATCGGACAGTTGATTCTGGGCATCGCAGGTTGGCGCAGTATCTTCATCGCCCTGTTTCTGTATGGCGCAGCCGTTGGTTGCTGGTTTTTCGCCAGACAAGGAGAAACGCTGGCATCCACCGACAGAGTTCGGCTTTCAACAACGGCGGTGAGGAACGTTTTCAGAGAAATAATTATCAACCGCCAAACCATGATTCAGTTGATTAATCTGGCGCTGATCTCTGGTGCATTCATCGCCTACCTCAGCACTGCCCAACAGGTTTTTCAGAATATCTACGCAGTGGGAGATCGTTTCCCACTTGCCATTGCCGTTTTGGCAAGCGCATACGGCCTGGCCTGTTTCGTCAATGCCAAGGCTGTTGGTGTGATAGGAATGAGGCGCTTGGTCAAGGTCTCACTTGCAACAGTGGTACTGGCCTCGCTGGTCTATGGGTTGGTATTAATAGCAAGAGAGGATACTCCACCCATTTTGATACACTTTCTTTATATGGGTATCGTGATTTTCTGTTTCGGTTTTCTGTTCGAAAACGTCATCACTTTGTCATTAGAGCCAATGGCTCACATTGCAGGTTCCGCCACTGCAGTTATCACTGCTGCAAGTACCGGCATCGCGATTTTACTCTCAACACTGATCGGCTCGCTGTTATCCGATTCTGTTTTCCCGCTGGTAGCGGGCTTTGCATGCCTGTGCGGGCTTGGCCTGCTAGCCTGCCTGACACCAGAAATTGGGGAGAAAGAAGCGACCCGGAGCCATCCCTAGATTGAGTTGGAGTCCGTCAGCCAACGGTATCAAACTCAGCCACCGAGCCACTGGCCACCGCAGGCAAACTGGTGTGCATTGGCAAGTTAACGGGTATGGAAAAGCTGAATTCGGAACCGACTCCCGGCTCACTTCCAAGCTCTATGTGGCCACCGAGGCGATTACACAAACCCTGAGCGATGGCTAAACCAAGACCGGCACCACCAAACTTTCGAGTGGTTGACTCATCTGCTTGTGAAAATTCTTCGAACAGATGCTCTCGCTGATCTTCTGTGATACCGATACCTGTATCTTTTACGGTGAATTGAACGCGTGGCATTTCTTGCAAACTTGCAGGTATGTCTGGCTCACCCTCCAGTACCGAGACCTCGAGAGTGACGCTGCCATTTTGCGTAAATTTGAAAGCATTTCCGAGAAGATTCAGGAGTATCTGACGTAGCCGCACCGAGTCCGTGTTCAACCAGATCGAATGGGATGGAGACACAACAGAAAAACTATTTTGATTATTCTTGGCAAGCAGTAAAGCGGTGGCATGAATCTCGTTAATCACACCGTTTAAATCGATGGTCTCGATAGACAGCGCAATTTTGCCAGCTTCGAGTCTGGAATAATCCAGAATATCTTCAATCAGGCTGAGTAAGTGCCTGCTGGAACCCGCTATCCGCTCATAGGGTTCGGTATCGGATCCTTCGTCTTCGACATCTTCTCGCAGCATCTCGGTGATGCCGATCACGGCACTCAAAGGTGTTCGCAACTCGTGACTCATCGTTGCCAAAAAACGGCTTTTGGCCTCTGCCAGTGATTCCGCATCTTCTCTGGCAGCCACCAATTCATCAGTCCGTTCGTCAACCTGACGGATCATTTTGTTATAGGCGTGAATCACCCGACCCAATTCATCCTGAGACCCATGCCCGACCGGTTCAAGAATATTTTGCTGTTCAGCTTTGTGAATTGAACTTATCAGCTGGCCCAGCGGGCCAACAACGATGTAGCGTAAAGCACCGTAAGCAGCAATAGCGGCTACGCTCGCCAGTGCAAAGAAAAACAGTGCACCTGCAATGACTTCGCGTCTTACCGTTTCCAGTAAATACAATTTTGAGTAAAGGACTCTTATCTTGCCAAGTGTCTCGTTATTCGAAACAACCGCTCTCGTCAAAGAGAACATCTCGGTAGTGAGTTGGCTACAGTTTTCCGGCCAATCAAAAAGGGATTTTTCCACACTCCCGACTTTTTCAAACACCTCCACACACATCAGCTCATCATAAGCTGCCAGCGTTTTGATGTTGCGTTGCAAACTGCCGTAATCGAGCGTCCACAATGGATAGGCAATCGCATCAGCATGAACATCGAGGTAATTCTCAACCTTTTCATGCGCGAGTCTCTCGGCATATACGAATCGGCCGTAAGAGTACAAAGCAAGAATGATCGCAGCAGCGATTGAAATTGACGGAATGAGTACGCCTAGAAATTTCCAGCTAACACTACTGAACTTGCGCATTGCCACCGGAGGCTACCTGAGGTAGCTCTCGACAATGGCCGCCAGACTGCCATCTTCTATGGAGAGATTGATAAAGGCATCCAAGGCTTCATAGAGCTCATGATTTCTTCGATTGACCAGGAAAGCCAAATCAAACTCATACATGCTTTGCTCCGAGAACTGAAACTCGTCCCTCGACTTTCCAGCCAGCTTGATATAGTAGGGTGAGACATGGATATTGCCAACGTACCCATCAACCCGGCCCTCCGCCACCATACCGATTGCCTGTCGATGACTATCAACCCGAAGACCCGTAATCAGATTCTGGTCAAACAGTGAATCAAATTCGCCGTATCCATAACCCCGGATAATACCGATCTGCTTGCTGTACAGACTTTCGGGCTCTGTGTAGACGAGATCACTGCCACTGGATGTCACCAGCACGTCTTTCGATGTTAAAAAACTGCGAGTGAATTTGAAATGTTTCAGGACATTTTGGTTGACGAACAATGGACTCTGAAACATTAAATCGTAGGTTGTGCCTTGCGCCATCAATGCATTCGCACGTTTGCGAGACAGCAACACGTAGCGCCGTTTAAACCGCTGATCACTGTTTTCAAAAGCATCAAGAAAATCGACAACAATACCCGAGTAGACAGGATCCCCGATATTGCCTCCAACAATAACAAAAGGTGGATAGCCATTCGGACCCGTATGAATGGTGTAATGTTGTACTTCCTGAAGTGGCTGCGTTTGATCCTGTGTGTCCGTTGCATGAGCTTTCGACACCAGCCCCATCCATACAACAACGAGTATTGTTGCATTGAACAACCAGGCAAGAACCCAGCTAAGAACCGCCGAAGTGGTAATAGACGATGCGACACCTGGAACTGCGGTGATCGACCTTGAGTCAATTAGCAGTGGGGACATGGTTCGCGGGCTCAAAGGGAGTGAAGCTGATGGGAGGGCCTTAACAGGAATTGTCTTGCAGCAGCTAGCAGATAACGATGCTAGCTGATTAGCGCTGTAGACACATTCATGCTGACATTTTGCGCAAACCACCGACACCTGTTCCTCGTAGCCACCCAGTAGCCACCGACCTTTTTGATTGGAGCTGGCTTCCCTACAGCCTGTAACGCCAATCAACCACGGAAAGCCCTGCAAATCGCTGCACATTATAAACGCAGTAGCAACTAAAGTTCAGTGTGAAAAGCGACCTTATTGAAAACCTGTGTCGGAATAGCCATTCTGAACCGAGAATATTGTTCAGTCTGATACAGCTCAAACCTACAATTCAGAGCTTTTCGAGACAAAAATATAGCCTGCGCCGCGCACTGTTTTGATAATTTGCGGCTTGGAGTGATCGACTTCTATCTTTCTCCTGACCCGGGCGATTCGAATATCGACACTGCGATCAAAGGGATCACTGTCACGCTTGTGCGCAATACTCAGCAGATTATCGCGCGTTAGCACTCGCCCGGGGTTTTCGGCAAAAGCTCGAAGTAGATCGAACTCCATCGATGTGATGCTCACAGCCTTACCCATGTCGTCTCTGAGCTCCTGCAATTCAAGATCGAGTGTAAACGAACCAAATGCCACCAGATTCTCGTTTTTCTCTTGCTGTTGATCATCGCGTACCGGGTTACTTTTACCCGTTCGCCGGAGTACGCTTTTGACGCGAGCTAGCAGCTCTCGCGGTTCAAAGGGTTTGGTAATGTAGTCATCAGCACCGATCTCCAGGCCCAACACCCGATCAAGCAAATCACCTGATGCGGTTAGCATGATAATTCCAAGTTGATACCTTTCACGCAAATGACGGGCAAGGCTGAACCCGTCTTCACCCGGCAAGGTGACGTCAAGCAGCACGATGTCAAAGACCTTTCCGGCCATGCAATGACGCATATCCAGCCCGTCCTTGGCAACGTCTACATCGAAACCATGTTTCTGCAGATACTTTTGCACCATCCAGCGCTGATTTTCGTCATCGTCAACCACCAGGACCGACGCAAGCTCTGCTGTGCCCAAATCAGCCATCAGCTGAAAAGAAAACCCTGGTAGCCGTTCTCTACCACTGCCTTACAGTGAGCTGTGTAGGCTGGGAACCCACCAAAGTACGGCATGAATACCTTTGCTTTACCCGCAACATTGGCACCGGTGTACCAGCTGTCAGTGGTAGACTTCAGGCCAATCGCAGCAGTCTCCTGACAATGCGCCCACCATCTGTCCTGTTCTTTCGCATCAACAGCGATGCGACGGTAACCACTATTAGTTATATGCTTCAGGCAATCGACTATCCATTCCACATGATGTTCGATGGTTGGCAGCATGTTGGTGAGTACTGACGGGCTACCGGGGCCGGTAACAGTAAATAGATTGGGAAAACCGGCAACGCCCAAGCCGAGGTAGCTGCTGGGTGACTGTTGCCACTTGGTTGCCAGTGTCTCTTCTGCCAGCCCTTTGATATTGATACTGGTCAATGCTCCAGTCATCGCATCAAACCCGGTCGCGACTACCAACACATCCAGATCAAAATCCGAGTCCTTCGTGCAGACCCGCTTACCTGTGACAGATTCAATTGGGTTTTGTGCAAGATCAATCAGAGACACATGGTCGAGATTGTAAGTGGCATAATAACCACTGTCGACGCACAGACGTTTCGCGCCAATAATATTTTTCGGCGTTAGCAATTGCGCTACCATCGGA
>CALFCE010000138.1 GCA_937951215.1 uncultured Granulosicoccaceae bacterium | reverse complement strand
CAGGGACGCCAGCTCTTCATTGCTCAAAATAGGGTGAGGTATCCGCAAGCGGTGTGCGTGTTGCTCGGTTGCCTCCAGCAGATTGCCCTCGGGGCCGATGTAACATTCCAGCGCCATTATCACTTCTTCGCGGATGGAATCAATGGCTGGATTTGTTACCTGAGCGAAGCGTTGCTTGAAATAGTCGTAGAGCATACGCGGCTTGTCAGACATGACCGCAAGCGCTGCATCGTTGCCCATTGAACCCAGTGGATCACGCAATTCCTGAATCATGGGCTTCAGCATGAACTGCAAGGTTTCCTGCGTAAAACCGAATGCCTGCATGCGCTGCACGAGTGTATCCTGATCAAGTCCTGCGGTATCTACAGCCGTCAGATCGGTTAGTTCTATGCGTTGCTTTTCAAGCCATTCCGCGTAGGGCTGACGTGCTGAAATTTCGGTTTTCAGTTCATCGTCCGGAATCATGCGGCCGGCTGCAAAGTCAATCAGAAACATTCTTCCAGGCTTCAGGCGACCTTTCTCGACGATGGTTTCAGGATTCACCTTAACGACCCCAACTTCAGATGCCATGATGCATTTGTCATCGCTGGTGATGTAGTACCTGGAAGGACGCAAGCCGTTGCGATCGAGTACAGCGCCGATGTAATTGCCATCGGTAAAGGCGATTGAAGCCGGACCATCCCAGGGTTCTATCAAACAGGAATGATATTCGTAGAAGGCGCGCTTTTGGGCTTCCATGGTGGCGTGGTGTTGCCATGCCTCGGGGATCATTAACATCACGGCTTCGTGCAGCTTGCGTCCGTTCATCAATAAAAATTCGAGCACATTGTCGAAGGTGCCCGAATCCGAGCAATCCGGGGTCACTACCGGAAATAGCTGCTGGATTTTTTCACCAAACTGTTCGCTTTTGACCGTGCCCTGACGGGAATTCATCGCGTTGACGTTTCCCAGCAGGGTGTTTATCTCGCCGTTGTGGCTCATAAATCGATTGGGTTGGGCCCGCTCCCAAGACGGAAACGTGTTGGTGCTGAATCGCGAATGCACCATTGCCAGATGCGTCTCGTATTGAGCATCACAGAGGTCTTTGTAAAACGGGAACAGTTGGTGCGGTGTCAGCATGCCCTTAAAGACAATCACTCTTGAAGACAGCGAGCAAATGTAGAACATGCTCTTGCCACCTTTGAGGGTGCGAATTCTGTTGGCTGAGCGCTTTCGGATCAGGTAAAGCTTGCGTTCAAAATCATCCTGGTCGAAGTTATCGGTAGTATCGAGGCTTGCGATCAGCAGCTGACGCATGACTGGCATAACCGAACGAGCAGCGACTCCAATATCGGCAGCATCGGGGTCGATCGGCAATTCTCGCCAGCCAATCAGGGTGACGCCTTCTTCAGCGATTTCCTCTGCCACAATGGCCATGCATTGCTCGCGTTCTTGTTCATCGTCGGGCATGAACACATTGCCGGCCCCGTAACGACCGGCATCCGGTAAATCGGCACCAAATGCGTCTCTCGCGGCCTTTTTCAACAGCTTGTGCGGCAGTGACGTAAGAATGCCAGCGCCGTCGCCGGAATTTACCTCAAAACCAACTCCGCCACGGTGCTCCATGCAGCAATTCATCTGCTCTGCATCGCGCAAAATCTGGTTGCTGGCACGTCCTTTTATGTCGCAGACGAAACCAACACCACAACTGTCCTTTTCTTGTGTGGGATCGTATAAACCCTGTTGCTGAGGGAAGCCATTTTGCATTGTCTGTATCCCTGAATCTCAATTCTGATAATCGTGTCTGATAGTCATCGCACCCACACAAGCCCCGGTATCATCAAACCATTCGAACGAGCGAACGAGTTGTTTGGCGAACAGCAGGCCGAGGTCGAACTGCCAGTCAGCTCTCGTTCATCGCGGTTTGTCATCCACGATCAACGGGCTTGTCGGCTGGTTCAGCAATCAGATGTTGGCTGCGCCAATTAATACGTTGTCGATAGACCCGGGTGGTCAGAGACCAGCCGCTGGGTGCAATCAGCAAAATCCGTTTTGGGGGCAGCTTCCTGGTGAGGCTGCTGGTGGCTTCCTGACAAGTGAGACAAGCTCTTAAACTAACGTCAGAAAGATCACTAAAACTATGAAAAATCTGTTTATTTGAAAGCCAGCGTGCTTGTGTGTTTTCGTTGCGTTCGCCGGCATTGTGACCGTATTTTAATGCATTTTAACGTTTCAGCGAAGCAATTTATCCAATCGCTGCATAATAAGTCAGGTTACTGCGGGTCTGATAGGAGTATATCGGCGGTCAGGGCCCCGGGAATTGAGACCTGTGTCGCCGTCTGCGACCGCTTCTTGAGGTCGGTTCCGGGGCCAGCTTATACGGGCCGTTGGACGGTTTCTTTGAGGCTGCAGGGCAGGTCCTGGCGAAGACGTGTCAGGGCAATAACAATACAGTGCCCATAAAAGAGGGGTCGCGCCAGGTAAAATCGTTGTCAGTTGCTGTGCCCACCGGGTGCTTCCAACCCCATTTGGTATCACGATCACCACCGTCATCATCATCGTTGAGTTGTACCTCAAAGCCAAACGGCTGGCCCACCGTAATATTCAGTTCTGACAAGCGGATTCGGATCTCGTAGATATCCTGTCGTCCGGCCCCGGGTCGTGGACTGACCGGCCCATTGCGCAAACCGGTAGAGAACGCCAGATCAGACGGCAGCGACGCAGAATTAATGGCCTGCAGGAATCTCGCGCCTGGATTGTTACTGTGGTTGGGCGTTGATGACAGGCGTTCAGTCAGGTTGATGTGCAAATGAAAATCATCGACTCCATCGTAGTTGGGCAGTTTGCTGTTGTTGCCATCGAAGTAAATCTCCAGATCATCGTCTTTCCAGATTTTGCGCTCTTCATCTGAGTCTGAAATCTGTAAACCCGCATCATCCGAGATGACCAAGAGGTAGAGCCAGGTGCCGTCGTGCGTCATCGCCCAATGATGATTGTGCGGAGTCAGTCCGACACCCTGAGTATCGATCATCAGATTGGCTATATTCAAACGCTGGCCATTGCGATTGCGTTGTGTGGTGGCAGCCCATTCCCCAGCCAGTGTCGTCCCGGCTTGATAGGCCAGTGGTGCACCATCGATTTGTGGCGCATTAGCCGTATCAATACGGGGGACCACAACATCAACTGCAGCATCGATGGCAGGAGCTGGCGCGTCCGTTGACGATGGCTGAGAGCCGGGGAAATCGAATCCATCAGTGGGGTTGCTGCCGTTTTCACGTTCGGACAGGTTATCGAAGGTGTCGCCGTCGCTGTCGATCGAGGTGCCATAACCGTCACCGGAGAGTGTCACAAACACTGTGGGCGCATTGTTCGCGCTATCAACAAGACCCGTGGTGCTGAACATGTTATTGGCCAGCTCGAGTTGCTGGCCTTGAAAGTCTTCGTACCAGCGAATCGATATTGGCGACCCGCTTGCCAGAAGCGTTGTTGATGCAACCGATCCGCTCCAGCGCCCGTTATTGTCGCAACAGCTCATTGCGATAGGCTGGTTAGCGATGCTGACTTGCGGATAGACATTGTCAGGACTGACTACCGGGGAGTTGACGAGTTGCTGTGGAAACGACAATTGCAAGGTGATGGTTTGTTCGTTTTCTGGTAGCGGGCTGTCGGCTGTCGGGGTGTTGGTACCGTTCTGGTTATTCTCGCTCTGGTCGTTCTCGCTCTCGTTCTCGTTTTGGGGTTCTGTCGTCTGACCGTCGGTTTGTTGAGGCGTATTCTGGTCTGGATTTTGGGTAGCCGGGATGACAGGCGCTTGCGTTGTGTCTGGTGTCGCAGGGT
>CALFCE010000137.1 GCA_937951215.1 uncultured Granulosicoccaceae bacterium | reverse complement strand
CTCGGCAATCTTGGAGCGAGTGAGGACGACTGGGCATGGTGGAACTGGACAGTCGGTACCATTTTCACATGGACGCTAGGCAGGATTATCAGGTTACTTGAGCAGACTCTCGATGAGCTTATTGCAGCTCGTTCGCGACTGATCGAAATGGCCGCACGCGAGGAAAGACACCGCATCTCGGCGGATGTGCACGATCTGGTAGGTCATTCAATGACCGCTGTGTTGCTCAATGTCAGAGCGGCCCGACAAACACTGACAACAGATCCAGCTGATGCTGAAAAAGCATTGGCTGACGCTGAAGAAGTTGCAAAACTGGGGATAGCTGACATTCGCAAAACCTTGCACAAATTACGCACAGCCAACCTCTCCGATCGTGGTCACAACAATGATGTCAACCCTGTTCCTCTGACCAGTCTGCCTGATGGGGAATCAATTCGGAGTTTGCTTTCCAGGCAGGATCATATCAATATCACCGTCAATGGCGATCTCGAATCATTGCAAGGGCCGATCGCCGTTTCTCTGTACCGAATACTGCAAGAGTGCATAACCAATATTTCGAAACATGCGTCGAGTGGTAGCGGCAATCTCGAACTCAATCTTAATTCAAACCACATCAGACTGACTTCACAAAATCCAATCTCCAGGAAAAGCGCCGGATCCATTGGTTTGACAGACAAATCTCTGGGGTTAATCGGTATGCGCGAACGCGTAACAAATCTGGGCGGTACGTTTGAAGCGGGGCTTTTTACAATGGGCTGGCAAGTCGATATCAGGATTCCGACAAGTGATTAAAGTGCTGTTGGTGGATGATCAAGAACTTGTTCGCAGAGGGCTGCAACGCATCCTTGGCCAGGAGGCTGACATCAACGTCGTGGCTGAATGCAATGACGGCAGCCAGGTGCTGCATGCTGTACAAACCCACAAGCCGGATATCGTGCTGATGGACGTTCGCATGAAGCAGGTGGACGGCATTACTGCGACACGGGAGCTCAAGTTGATGGCAGACTCACCTCCCGTCATGATGTTGACAACATTCGGGGATGATGAGGTACTTTGGAATGCCCTTGAAGCTGGAGCGGCCGGTTTCGTTCTAAAAGACTCATCCGCAGAGGAACTCGTTCGTGCGATTCGCGTTATCTCTGAAGGAGGCGCATGGCTCGACCCGGCAATCACCGGTAAAGTTATCGAACAATACCAACGCCTACATCCGGAAAACAACCAGCAAAGCACGCAGCTGTCCAGCCTGACCACCAGAGAACATGAGGTTTTGGTGCTGCTTGCCCAAGGCCTGGTCAATCGGGAAATTGCAGATCATTTATTTGTCAGTGAAGCGACAGTGAAAACCCACATTTCACATATCTTCAACAAACTCGATACCCGTGACCGCGCCGCGGCTATCGTATTCGCCTACAACCACGGTGTGGTATCTCCCCGCTCTCCAGCAACGATCCAAAAATCGGCCCGAAGCGAAAACTTTAAATCAGACCAGGATTGAGACAGGTTTATAAAAGATCGGAGCATGAGCTTCTAGGCTGCCAAAAACGGAAGAAACGGCAATCCTCTTTTAGCTTGAAAGTAAGTAAAGAGGATCAGTGCCGCATAGCAACCAGACCAGAAGACGGTCAACCAGCCAGAGCGAGTAACAGCACGTCCCCATACGGGAAGCAATGCGATAAGCGGTAAGGCTTGCATAGCATGCAGGCTAAAAAAATGGGCAACACGCAAGTCTCCCCCATCACGAGACCGGCCAAATAACCAGAACCCGTTTGTATCTGTTTGACTACCACCAATCCAGTGTGAATCCATCGAAGCAAGTTCACTGGCAATGAACACTGTGAACACAAAGCTGATCAGCAAACCGGAGATGGTCATACTACGACAGTAGCGAGTCAGAGGTGAATGCTTGTTTGCCTGTAGAAGCACCGCCACAAATAGAGTCGCTGAAGTTAAATAAACCGCTATGATTCCCATCAAGGGATAAGCAACAGCCAATATCGAATGCGTGCGATTAAAGTGCGAAGGCTCACCCAAAGCCGCTGCAAACCACAGCCAGGCCAGCTCCACAACGACAGCAATAACCAACCCATTGATATAGAGGCGATACCACCAGCGCGACATCACTGCCCGATTTATCCATGCACAATACCAGGCAAGAGTGCCGCAAAAAACAGCAATCGCCAAATGAAATTTTAACGGCTTGTGCCAGACACTGATGCCATTGAGTAAACGAGTATCCTGGTAATGTAGAAGAAGCAGTGGTGGTATAAAACAGAGGACCAGCACGGTCAACCAAGCCAATTTAGGCTCACGCTTGAAGAATGAAGCTGACTCCGTCGCAAACTTGCTGGACAAATCTGCAGTGATCAAAATATTTTTCGTCATTCACGTGTATCCCGGTCCAAGCCTATCTGCCAATTCCAAAGATTAGGAGAATCGCAGGAGTTTCTCATCATACCCAGAGCTTGTTTATGCTCATACTCCAGTATGATTTCAGGGATTGTTACTTCCCCAACGCTGATCTTCAAAGACGACAATCTGTTTGGGATGGTTAGCAAAACCGGGGGACAGGAACAACAAGAGTTTTGAACACTTCTATCTCACCAAAGTTGCTCTGGGAGATTGCTGCGGATGTGCTGAACGTGTTATCGATTGGCGTGATATTGAACTTGCCGCTGCTGCGAATCAAGCTCCGTTAAAGACCAAAAGCCAGTACCCGTTTAAACGCAGGCTGGTTAACCTTTGGGCTCGAATCAGACAATGCTTTGCTGTCAGAAAAACATCCAGATCTTGAACCCACCGGGTATACACTGCCACCAGAATAAATCAGGCACGGCAAGCTAAACCCAACTGCATGCAGCGCATCAGCTAGTGTCTGTTGCTGGCTTTTACTGACTTCCATTAGCGCTAGCAGTAGCAGCACACGTATCCAGTCGGCAGCTCGCTT
>CALFCE010000136.1 GCA_937951215.1 uncultured Granulosicoccaceae bacterium | reverse complement strand
AAGCTCCTCGCCGACTGTAAACACCCCCAGATTGGTCACCTCGAGTGTTTCCGGAATGAGATAAACCTTGAAGCAACCGCCTTCCTTGTCAAACTCACTTACTGTCAAACTGGCCCCGTGTACAGCCAGATAGCCTTTGTTAAAGACATATTTGACCAGATGCCGAGGCAATTGCAGAGTGATAATGTGATTGTCCTTTGTTGTCTCGACATGTTGAACAATCAGTTTTCCATCGACATGTCCCGATAGCTCATGCCCGCCTACTTCCTGTCCAAATTTCGCAGCACGCTCAACGTTGACACTATCTCCTTGCTGCATTGACCCCAGTGTGGTCAGGTTCAAGGTTTCCTGCATCGCATCAAACCAGATTCCCTTTTCCTCGATGGCACGTACGGTTTGACAGCAACCATTGATCGCCACGCTGGCACCTTGCTGCAAATCAACTCGCAATTCATCGGGCAGCACAACACAAAAACTCATAAAGTCTGCCCGTTTAACAACATCAGCGACCCGACAAGTTTTTTGTATTATTCCAGTGAACAAAACAGACTCCTTGATATCAAAAGTATCGACGACGGATTTAAAATGACCGCTACCATTTGACCAGGGGCCAAGCGTGACACACCGGGCGGTAATATTACCGCTGTAAATACCGTCCAAAATCAAACCCGACGTGCATTGTACTCGTATTAAAAATACGTAATGTAGACAACACAAGCTAAAGTCACCTGTGGTTGTCTACCGAATCGGCACCGGCATTCCAAAACCTGTATATTTATTAACAGGTTAGCGCGATACTCTAGTACACTGACCACATGGTAAGCGTGATGTCGTTGCCCAAAACGAATTTAAGGTTGATCTACAAGCTGCCGTTATACGTTTTACGGGCAGTGCGTTATCGCGCCAGTCGCTCGTGATGTAATCGATGAGGTACAGGGAAAATGAGCACCAAAGCAAATTCAAACAGCAACCAGGACGTCCGCCAGCCAACAGACTTCTCTACAAGATCAGTCACTCGCTCGGCACCTGCCGTAACAATTAGCGCAAAACTGGCCACAACAATGGCCTCAACAATGGTCCGTAGCGTTGGAGCTGCAGCATTAGTTTGCGCAAGCTTCGTCCCCTTTCAACTGGCAAACGCAGCATCTGCCAATTACACTTTTCAAACTGATATCCAGGAAGTGAATGCAGGCCACATCAATGGCCAGGATATATTAACTATCCAGATTCAAAACAGGGTTGGCCCGGCTGCCTGTCACGGCAATATTTTAAAGGTTCAGCTCAACGAACAGCACGATGATCAAATCGAGAGTATTGCGCTTTCTGCGATGCTGAAGTCCGATCCGGTCATGATCACCATTCCATTGTCGAGTAGCCAGTGTGTTGATGGCAAGCCCACTGTGCTTGACATATCTCTGGTACCGCACCTCTGGTAGAACACCCGCTTGGCTGATACGCCGGTCGGATAACCTGGTCAAATACTCTGATCAATTTTGGGGGGGGCCGCAAACAATCAGGCGACTAGCCGGGCCAACAGCCCGGCTTTCAATTGGTTCGCAAATTCTCTTTGAAATACTCGTCCAGCGTCGACAGAAACTCTCGTACCTTCAATGGCGCGCTCCGCCCCTCCGGATACACAGCATAGGCTGCCGCATCACCTTGATATGGCGCTGCAACATAATCTTCAAGCACGGCCTGCAAGCGCCCTTCCCGCACATGCTCACTGACCACCCAGTCAAGCATGAGAAACAAACCCTTGCCCTGCAGTGCAGCTTGCACCAGCACCTCGCTGGCATTGACACGCAGGGGGCCATCGACCGGCACTTCGATTAACTCATTGTCTTTGGAGAAGCGCCAGCGGTCCAGAGTATCGCGCCACAAGGGTGATAATTCATAAGGTTGAAATGTCAGGCAGCTATGATCCACCAGCTCTTCGGGGGTTTCAGGCACGCCAAACTTTGCCAGATATTCCGGGCTTGCATAGACAAATCGTTTCACGCTGCCAAGCCGCTTGGCGACCATGCTTGAATCTGTCAAAAGACCGATGCGAATACCCACATCGATATTGCTGTCAACAAGATCAACAATCTTGTCGGTCAGCTCCAATTCAACCTTCACCTTTGGCCACCGCTCCATATATTTGATAGCCGCACTGGCAACATGCAATCTCCCCAATGCCAGGGGTGCGGAAACACGCAGCGTACCGGAGGGCTCTCTATCAGGAGTAGAGACTGCCTCTCGCAGTTCATCCAATTGTTTTACAAGTTCGCGCGAGCCGGATTCAAACATGGCACCGGCTTCAGTCAAACTCAGTGATCGCGTGGTGCGAGTGAACAATGCAATACCCAACCCTTTCTCCAGGGCAGAGACTTGGCGCGAGACAGAGGAAACCGATACATCGAGCGTTCGTGCCGCCTCGGTGAAGCTGCCGCTTTGGGCCACCACAAGAAAAACTCTGATAGAATCCAGATCACTCATCAAATTGTTGCAATTATTGCAATAGTATTTTGCTTATTATCCTGTTTATTTGCATATCAAGCAAATATAAGATCTCTCTACGCTCAACAAACACACGGCAAACGGAGACATCAGATGAACACAGGTAACAACAACAGCACAGCACTGAACTCTACAAACGGCCCATCACTGCCACAAGCACGCGCCAACGCCCACCGAGAACGAGCTGCTGCTCTGACTCAGTTGTTGCACAGCTTTAAGTCCAGCTGCAAGAAACCTCGTCAGCCAGAGTGGTTGAAGGCGAGTAATCAGCCTGAATTTCAGACTTGAAAATAAGCATTTGCTATCATATGCGACGCAGTGCCCTGCAGCTCATCTGTCGGCTGCAAACCCTCCGGCTCTTTTTTAAACTCTGGAACATGCGTCATGCCTATCAAGAAAATTCTGGTTGCCAACCGGTCTGAAATAGCAATCCGCGTGTTTCGCGCAGCCAACGAGATGGGTATCAAAACCGTCGCAATCTGGGCTGAACAAGACAAGCTGGCCCTGCACCGTTTCAAATCCGACGAGGCGTATCAAGTTGGAAGAGGTCCGCACCTTGATCATGAAATGGGTCCGATCGAATCCTATCTTTCCATCGATGAAGTGCTGCGAGTAGCCAAGTTATCCGGTGCAGATGCCATTCACCCCGGATACGGTCTGTTATCAGAAAACCCCGAATTTGTGGATGCCTGTGCCGAAGCCGGAATTACCTTTATCGGGCCGCGCCCGGAAACCATGCGTTCGCTAGGGAACAAGGTTGCGGCACGTAATCTCGCCATATCAGCTGACGTACCTGTGGTACCCGCAACTGACCCCTTACCCGACGACCCGGCAGAGATTCGCAAGCTGGCAAACTCCATTGGTTATCCGGTCATGCTGAAAGCCTCGTGGGGCGGGGGCGGAAGAGGAATGCGCATCATTCGCTCGGAGGAAGATCTGGATCGTGATGTGCTCGAAGCCAAGCGTGAAGCCATGGCGGCATTTGGCAAGGATGAGGTCTACCTTGAAAAGCTGGTAGAAAACGCGCGTCACGTCGAAGTGCAAATTCTCGGGGACACACACGGTAACGCCGTGCATCTGTTTGAACGGGATTGCTCGGTGCAACGACGCAACCAGAAAGTGGTTGAGAGAGCCCCGGCACCCTATCTGTCTGACGCCAAACGAGCTGAAATCGCCTCCTACGGGATGAAGATTGCCGAGAAAACACAATACGTGGGCGCTGGCACCGTTGAATTTTTGATGGATATGGAAAGTGAAGATTTCTATTTCATCGAGGTTAACCCGCGAGTACAAGTTGAGCACACGGTCACAGAGGAAGTGACCGGGGTCGACATTATCAAAGCTCAAATCCGAATTCTGGAGGGTGAAAAAATTGGCACCCCCGAATCCGGGGTCCCGGCGCAGGAAGATATCAAGCTTAACGGCCATGCATTGCAGTGCCGGATAACGACTGAAGATCCGGAGCAGGACTTTATTCCCGACTACGGGCGTATTACCGCTTACAGGGGAGCCTCAGGTTTTGGTATTCGGCTGGATGGAGGCACTGCCTATTCGGGAGCGGTTATCACACCGTTCTATGATCCGCTGCTTGAAAAGGTGACAGCCTGGGCACCAACGGCTGACGAGGTTATCAAACGCATGGATCGTGCGCTGCGTGAATTCCGCATCCGAGGCGTGGCTACCAACCTGACCTTCCTCGAAAACATTATCAGCCACCCCAAATTCCTAGACAACAGTTACACCACGCGCTTTATCGACAACACCGATGAGTTGTTTGAGCAAGTGAAGCGGAAAGACCGGGCAACAAAACTACTGCAATACATCGCTGATGTATCTGTCAACGGTCATCCCGAAACAAGGGACCGGGCCAAACCATCCGACACCGCATTAAAACCACAAGCACCCTGGTTCGAGAAAGCAGTGCAACCCGGTACGCGAGATCGTTTGCAGCAGGATGGCCCGGAAAAATTCAGCCAATGGATGCGTGAGCAAAAAGCGGTGCTGATCACCGATACAACCATGCGTGACGCGCCTCAATCATTATTGGCGACCCGTATGCGCACATTTGATATCGCCGCTGTGGCCGGGGCCTATGCCAAGGCTTTACCGCAACTGCTGTCACTGGAGTGTTGGGGCGGGGCTACCTTTGATGTCAGCATGCGTTTTCTGACAGAGGATCCCTGGGAGCGTCTTGACATCATCCGTGACCGAGCGCCGAACCTGTTGCTGCAAGCCCTGGTCCGGGGAGCTAATGGTGTGGGTTACACCGGATATCCGGACAATGTTGTGCGCTTCTTTATCCAGGAAGCTGCTCGCGGGGGAGTTGACTTGTTCAGGGTGTTTGATTGCTTGAACTGGGTCGACAACATGCGCATATCAATGGATACCGTGCTGGAAGAAAACAAGCTGTGTGAAGCCGCTATATGCTACACCGGGGATTTATTGGACCCGAAACGCAGCAAATATGATCTTGGCTATTATCTCAATCTGGCCACGGAACTGGAGAAAGCAGGCGCACATATACTGTGCATCAAAGACATGGGTGGC
>CALFCE010000135.1 GCA_937951215.1 uncultured Granulosicoccaceae bacterium | reverse complement strand
AAGGTGCCGGTCTCGGAGAATTCGAGTGCCCCGGCGAATTTGAGATCAAGCTTTGAATCCTGGGCAAAAGCAGCAGCTGAAATAATGCCTAGAAGTAGTGTGGCAGTGCGAGTAAGAGTTTTTAATGTCATTGTTGTTCCTCGGAAATGATGTTGGATTCAGCCATGTAGATACCTTTTGCCAGACAATGTCAGCCTTTGACTCGCGCATAAAGACAGGAGTATCAATTCGGCTTTGACGAACGCAGACTGTTCAAGTTAACGTTGCAGGCTTAGGTCGAGGATATACTTGGCTGTGCCGTTCGACTATATGCTATTTGCGGAACCCATTGATCCGAGAGACAGAACAATGATTGACCAGCTTAGACATATGGCGATTTTTGCCAAGGTATTGGAGATGGGTTCGTTTCGAGCTGCAGCAAAAGAGCTGGGCCTTGCGCCATCGCGAATCAGCGAATCTGTTTCAGCTTTGGAGCAACACCTGGGTGTCACTCTTCTTTATCGCACTACACGGAAAATTACACTGACTAATGAAGGTATTATCTTCCATGCCCGTGTGTTGGATATGCTGCACAGTGCTGAAGCCGGTTTTGATGAACTGAGTGCCCTATCAGAGGCACCATCAGGAACCTTACGGATTTCGCTGCCGGCATTTATGGGAACCGGCCCGCTTTCTACAGCAATCGCAACCTTTGCGCAGCAGTACCCTAAAGTGAATCTTTCAGTAACTTACACCGACCGTGTCATGGGGCTTATCGAGGATGGGCTCGATCTGAATATCCGTGTGGGCTGGCTTGATGATAGTTCTCTAATGGCTCGAAAACTGGCAGAGGGCCAACGCGTACTTGTTGCAGGTAAGGAATATGCGAGCAGGAGAGAAACACCACAAAAACCCTCCGATCTGGAAAGCTGGGACTGGATTCATTATCGCCAGCGTTCCGAGACAACCGAGTTCACGTCACCGACAGGAGAAGTCGAAAAGGTGAAGGTCAAGGCGCAGCTTGAAATAGACAACATCGACGCCCTTAATCATATTGTGCATCAAAATGTCGGGGTAACGATCCTGCCGTCATACCTTGCCTTTGCCGGAGTTGACTCAGGCAAACTGGTACAGCTACTACCAGACTGGAAATTGCGTCCGTTGGGCATATATGCGGTTTGGCCCGATAACTCACGCCGCGGAAGCTTGACTCTCCGATTCGTCCGCTTTCTCAGTGAACAGGAACTCTGTTAACCGGCAGACAGCGATACTTTGAAATAATCCCTCACTCCGATTTCCCGGAGCAGGCGTTATAGCCTGATGATTGTCACGATTACCCTCAGCCGCCTGTAAAGAGCATGTTTTGGCTAATGATTAGTCATTGTTCTGTTTGGTAGAACCATGGGTTCCAGTTTCACCCTCTAGTAACAACAGCTGAACCCTATGATAATCAATCACCCTTAGAGGGCGCTTTTACAAGTGTGGGCTGTCCCTGTATGACTTGTTCATAGATTGATCAAGAACCTACATAATCAAGGAGAATAAGCAGAATGAAAATTACAGCAAGAAAGTTCGTCACCGCAAGTGTACTATCGATTGTGATGGGGTTTTCGTCGCATGCTTTCGCGGATGACGCACTACAGAAAATTATTGAATCCATCAAAACAGAACTGGCACAGCATACTGGTGTCATTGGAGGGTTCGATAGAGAAAGGGGTGTTGTTACGCTAAGCGGGCACACGGATGATCAAGCGGGTATCGACAGAATCATCGCAAAAATCAAAAGCCTCGAAGGTGTAAATGAGGTGCGCAGCAGCGTCACACATGGTGACTAGCTTATTTATTCATCTGGTTTAGCAATAGATCAAATGTAGAGTCCGTCGACTTGATCTGACAGGTAACGGTTTTAATCGACTGCCTGTCAGTTCAAGTGGCCCCTGCGTTATTTCAACAACAGTAGATTGGTCATTGCTGTCTATCACTATTCACAGCTGTCTATATAGGCGCGCCAGTCACCGAAATGAGTAATATTGATAGCGTCGTCAAGAGCACCATGCTCACAGATAAAGCCGCTTACACATTGTCCATCAGCCAGCTTTACCTTGCCAATACCCAGTGGTGAGGGAATACCCGCCACAAAGCTTCCCAGATTCTGTGTTGGAACAGACCACACTTCAACATAGATTTTGCCTCCATGGTCTGGATCACTGACCAGGGCAGGGCGGGCGGGATTATTGCCCGGCAAGTGATAAAGACAATAGTCATCAGTGGTTGTCGTCGCGTATTCCAGGTTTGCACCTCGTTCGGTGAGTTGCCAGTTCAGTGGCATATTGTCCAGATGAGCGCCGCACACAACAATATCGGTGCGGTGGGTGTTTGATACCGCTGATGTTGACAGGCTGGGTTGCCTGACATCAAGCGCACCGATGGGGAGTGGCGATGTTTGCTGGATTTTATTGGCGATGGACAGGAGCTGCCGGTCAGAGAAAGTTCCAGCCGAAACGGTAATTCCGAACGGTCGGTTGGAGCTTGTGATTGTGGTGGGCACGGCGATAGCCGCCATATCCAGCAAATTGACAAAATTCGTGTAGTAACCAAGCTGCGAGTTTCGCAAAATCGGCTCTGCAAGCATTTCTTCAATAGTAAAAAGGCGGCCGGCAGTCGGTGTTATCAAACAGTCGACACTGCCAAGGATCTTGTGACAATTTTGTTGGTAAGCCGCCAGCCGATATTGTGCCTTGAACAGGTCGCTTGCTGTGTGCTTACCACCGGGCTCAATGATGGCGCGGACTGTCTCGTGAAAACTGTCGGGTGATTTATCAATCAGGGGTTGGGTCGCTATATATCGTTCAGTCACCCAGGGGCCTTCATAAAGTAGCCTGGCCGCTTCTTCAAATGGCCGATAGTCGATTTCAGTTAACTCAAAGCCATTCTCTGTCAGTGTTTGCAGCGTTTGTTCGTATGCCTGTTGGTATTCGCTGTCATCAAAAAAGGCCAGTTGATCGGTCGGAATAATCCCTGCCTTGATACGGCCCTGGCGTTCACCGTAGTGGCGGCTGTTGTTGGCAAACGGATTATGTCGACTGTACGGGTCTTGCTGGTCATAACCCTCAGCAACGGTTAACACCGTGTTTGCATCATCCGAGTTGTAAGCAAAGATACTGACACAGTCCAGGCTCTGGCAGGCCGGGACTACACCGGTTGCAGGTATAAGTCCTCTGGAAGGTTTTAAGCCAATCAGATTATTAAAGCAGGCAGGTACACGACCGGAACCTGCGGTGTCGGTCCCGAGACTGAACGTTGATAAACCGAGCGCAACACTGACGGCAGAGCCTGCGCTGGACCCGCCACTGACATAGATTTCATTAAAGCTGTTTCGGCAAGGCCCCCACGGTGATCGGGTGCCGTTTAGTCCGGTTGCGAACTGGTCCAGATTGGCTTTTCCAACA
>CALFCE010000134.1 GCA_937951215.1 uncultured Granulosicoccaceae bacterium | reverse complement strand
CCAGATTGAGCTCACTAGCCAAAAAATACGGGCCCAAGGTACTCAGCCTGGCTCCAATACGCCAAATGCTGCTCAACTCCATGCTCGGACTCGACACGCCAGCACCACCCTGGATTGAGTAGTAGCAAACAAAAAAATCGGGCAAATTATAAGCGGGTTACAAAAAATACCAGCGACACGACGACAACAAGCAGTAACAAACCGACCCACCAGCGGCCAAACGTCAGGTTCGGCGCAGCAGCCTCGCTGTTCCAATGCATTTTCCCGGTGATCATTGGAAATAACAAATTAACTTTAGCCAGGACAAAATAGGCCCCGATCATAATCACATGCAAGGGAATGATGATTTTCAGGAGGGTGGCATTCCAGTGATGAATGTCGTACAGCGTGTAACTGATCGATGAAGAGAGAGAGCCATAAAGTGCACCTTCAATCAATTCTTCTTCATCAGCAATAAAAAAACCCGTTACAGCTTGTACCAGTAACAATACCAACATGGCAATCACTGCCCAACCGCCTGCTGCGTTGTGACCACGATGATTGCCTGCATCACCTTTGAAGAGCATGAGAAGGTGCGATAGAGCCCGCTTTGGATGAACCAGCAAACCCAGAATACTGGCGTTACTACTACCAGCAAAACTCCATAATATTCTGAACAACAACAGTGCAAGCACCGCTTCGCCAGCCTGCTTGTGCCACTCGTAGAAGCCAGCGCCGGTGGTGCCACTGATTATCAGGAAGATAACCAGAAAAGCCAGGGACCAATGGAAAAAACGTATCCAGAGGTCCCAGATTTTTATCACTTTCTTTCGGCCCGGAAATCATCGTGACAACCCTTGCACGATTTTCCAACTGGACCCAGTGATGCTTTTAGTGAATCAAGTCCACCACCAGCGTTTTCTGCCAGCGCCGCTGCTGCTGTTTTCAGCGCATCTGCTTTTTCAGCGACTTCAGGAAAAGACTCCCAGATGGCAGGTAAGGCGCGATTTTTGGCATTGTCCGAATTCTCGCTATCAGAGCCCGCAGGCCAGAACGCGCTCTGTCCAAGATTGGCAGCCGCATTCAGATTGGCTGCCATTTCAGCGGCCAGATCAGCGTCATAGTCAATTTTACCTTTTGCCATGCCACTCAGAGTCCCGAGACTGAAGGAATACAGCTGAAACATGGCCTGACGGGCCTTTATAGCCTTGTCGTGCGGGCCGTCAGCAGCAATAGCTGTACTTGCCAATGGGCCAGTCAGGCAGCCAATGACCAAAAGTGTTGTGACAAGCTTGAAATTTTTCATATTATTACCTCATATCCAAATTCAGCTACAAGTGTATCTCTTGAGCCATAGGGCCCGCTAGTAGATTATTGCACAGCGCTTGTTTAAATTTGAACAGCAAGATGTCGGGATGTGATTACACGTGAACTGGAACTGGGATCATTTACGCTATTTCAACACGCTTGCCGAGCAAGGCACGTTGAGCGAAGCAGCTCGGCAGCTGGACGTCAGTCACAGTACCGTTCAGCGTCATATTACAGCCCTGGAAAACGAACTCGATGTGCAACTGTTCAGTCAGCTGCCCAGCGGATTCATACTCACTGCCGCGGGCAACGAGCTCTACAACGAAACGGCTGGCATCAGAGATGTGTTGCAGTCTATATCCAGTCGAATCGCGGGTTCTGATCAGGAGCTCAATGGCAGAGTCACCATCACCGTTACCGACACCTTCGGCCATTTCCTGTTACCGGCAATCACAGACAAAATTCAAATCCGTTATCCGGATATCCGCCTGGATCTGGAGATTCGCAATAAACTGGATGACTTGCAAAACCTCGAGGCAGATATTGCAATTAGAACTTGCACTGAACCCCCTCCCGAGCTTATAGGCAGGAAAGTGGGTGAATTGCGATTTGCCTTGTGCACCAGCGCAAACTATTTGGAGGCCAACGAGTTGACAAGGGACAACGCAGAAAAACTGGCCCGCCACTACATCCAGCTGAATTCGAATTTTTCAGGTTCCGTGTTCGACAATTGGCAACCGGCCTCGGATGCGGACCCGGCCATCACCCGAATCAATGGTTTTATGGGTGCATACCGGCTTTGCAAGGCCGGTCTGGGTCTTGCCCTTTTACCCGCCTATATAACGGAGCTTGATGAAGACCTGATTAAACTTGAGTGCGATCATTTACCTGACAGCAACAGTTTATGGATACTCAGCCACGAAAGCCTGCGTACCAAGCACAGCGTCAGTGCAGTACGCAAACTACTACACAGCTCTCTGACCACCTTGTTTGCACCATAGCCTGTCTAACTTGGCCGTCATTGCATTCATCGCAGTGATAGCAGGCAAAGGTTGTGGTGACTGATAGCCTAGGAAGCAGGATTAGCGGCGCAGATAAAAAAGTGCTTTTTGACAAACGATTCAACATGCCACTCTGCCTGCAAGCCCTCATCAAGCACAAACGCATCGCCCTGATTGACAGTCACACTCTGGCCATCTGATGCAGTAACGACTGCGCTTCCCTCCAGGATATGACAGAACTCGACAATGCCGGTATAAGAAGCACGAAACGACCCGGCGTGACACTCCCAAATACCGGATTTAGTTGTTTCACCTGGCCCAAGGTACATTAATTCAACAAATTGGCGGGGATCACCGCTGATGGTATCTGCAGAAATATCCTTTTGGTTTTTTGGCGGTGTCTGTTCGCGAAACAGTGTTATCTTCATTTTGTTAACCTTATATTAAACACATACTGGCATTAAACACATACTGACATTGAACCCAGATTGGCATTGTATTCAAAGTGCTGCCAAAAAAGAGCTACTATAGGCTAATGCCTGCGAATTAACCTTGGGGGGAACAGTGACATGCCTGAGCTAAATTTGGATGTTGCGGATCTACGGACGTTTATCGGGTGTAAAGACTTTGATGCCTCGCGCGACTTTTACGTCGCGCTGGGCTGGGTTGTCGCATACGATTCAGACCATATCAGATTGCTGGAACTCGGAGATAGGTATTTTTATCTACAGAATTATTACCAAAAAGGATGGTGTGATAACAACATGTTGCACGTTTCAGTTGATTCTGTTGATGATTGGTACACGTTTGTCAAAGACGTATTCGCAAAAAACAACTTTCCGAAGCCTGCCCGTTATGGGGACAGTATTAAGGATGAAGGCTATGGCCGTGTGTTTCATATTTGGGACCCGGGCGGTGCACTTTTACATATTGCCCAGTTTCACTAACTCACAACCGACTACATTGATCCCCGAGATCCAATGATAGCTGGCTAACAAATCGTCTCATCAATCATCAAACACAAATCACTTAAGTGTGACGAAAAGCAAAAGGCGAAAATTATCCTTTTACGGCGTCCATCGCCGATACTTTATCGGCACGGATGTTATTCGATCATGCTATTCGACCAGTTTGGTTTCAAAGTTACCCGGTGAGACAATCTCAAGCACTTCGAAGTCCTCCGAACACGCGATTTCACGATGCTTGATCATCGGTTTTTGCAAAATGCAGTCACCTTTGCGAATAGTCTTCTCACCCTCGCCCTCGTACTCGAAAGTAGCCCAGCCATTCAGCACATACACCAGCTGAAAGTCACATTCATGGTTATGCCACTGTTGTACTGTATCTGGTGATTTCTTGCCGTTGTGACGGATGACATGAGCGACAAAGTCACCCTGTGTACCCTCTTTAACACCCAAATCCCGATATTCAAATATCTCCCTCAAGCCGGGTACCCACTCTGCATCGGTATCCTGACTATGGACAAATTTCCAATGACTACGATCCTGCATAGTTAAGCCCTTCCAAATTAGGTTACATCAAAAAAGAAGTTTGGCAAAAACCCCGAACCCACCCTCACTCTCTGATCGATCAGCACACGGTAGTCACTGTACTCAATACCTTGTACTCGTGTATCGGTACCGGGCATAAGTTATAAATCAGGGAGTCGAACCCATGGGAGCAGCCCTTTGCCCCACCTTGCTCCAACTTGACCCAGTTGGCGGGTTGTGCTCGCCTCGATCAGAGGGTTACCGTACTTTGCCACTAAAAAGTCAAATGACTCGGAATTTCATTCGATCAGATCATGACTCCAATTCGTTTGCTGGATTTGACTATCCAGTTTGCGGTGCGCTTTTGCAATATCATCTGCCTGTTCCTGCGTTTCGGCAACACTAACCGCACTAACGAATTTGATCTCTTTTTTACTGTATCGATCCTGTTTGGGTGTCGCTTCCGTGGCCAGCGCTTTTAACAAAGAGTGTGTGTTTTTTAGACGATCCCGCTCTGCCAGTGCCTGTACCATCGACATGCCGTTATCGAGCGTCAATTGATTATTGGTATTATTGATCCTCACAATCAACGCACTACACTCATCTGACAGCTCCAGATATTGTGCGAGCAACGAAGCTGGATCCTCCGCCGGTTTTTCACCTTCCTGATACTTTGCGTTCCTGACGATTCGATCTCTCAGTTCCAGTAATTTACGGCTTAACTCCGATCGCTCTGCCAGCGCTTCAGATAATTTCATATCACCCCCGTTCTGTGTTTGAGCAATGGCAGTTCAAGATAATGGACCTGGGGCAGCCGGAGCACCACCCGAATTATTATCATCACTACCTTCTGGAGGTTTGCAGTCGGCAGGAGCCTCTGTTTTCCCAACCGTTTTCCCAACCGTTTTCCCAGCCAAGCCAAATCGTTCTCGCAACACTTGTAACTCATTGGGTGTCAGAGATTCCAGCAAATCGCAACTGCTCAAGTATTCTGTCATAGTTTTCATTTGAAGCCACTTATTCAGGATTCTACATTAATTCCCTTAACATGCCTTCCGGATTGTTAAGAAACCGGCGTGTGATTTTAAAGTGATCTGTTTCCCGGTAAGGCGTTTTTTCCAGTCCACCGTCAGTTATAACCAGAATATCAGCATCCGGAAACGCCATCAGGATAGGGGAATGGGTTGCAATAATAAACTGGCAGTTGCTGTCAACCAACTCGCGCATTCGAGCGAGCATTGACATTTGCCTGATCGGAGACAGCGCAGCTTCCGGTTCATCCAGCACAAATAAAGAATCTCTTGAAAATCGATTCATCAAAAGAGCCAGAAAAGACTCCCCGTGAGATTGCCTGTGTAGAGATTTTCCGCCGTAGGAATCAATGATCAACGGACTTGGTGCCGGCTCTTCATCCAGCTTGTCGATTTCACTGGCCACGTTGAAAAAGCTTTCGGCTCGCAGGAAAAAACCGTCCCGCGGTTTACCTATCCCGCGAGACAGACGCAGGTATTTATGCAGTTCCGAGTGAGAATCCCGCGTACTAAATCCAAAATTTTTGGTGCCCCCTTCCGGATTAAACCCCCATGCGACTGCAATGGCTTCGAGTAATGTTGATTTTCCTGATCCGTTTTCGCCAACGACAAAAGTCACATTCGGGTGCAACACCAAGGTTTCAAGACTCTGCACCGCAGGCAGCGAAAACGGATATGTCGACATATCCGGCGACTTGTCACGCCGAAGCTTGATTTCAATCAAGAACTGGTGCTTCAGAAGATTCATGCGTTTACTGTCAGCCGCTCAGGTTATGCTTTACGCCACCCACCCTCACCAATATTGTCTAGTAGGTCGAACGTTGAAGCAGCTCTACCCTGATGTTGTTGAAAGCCTTTTTCCTTAAGATAGTAATCCCCCAAATCCCGCCACATGGGTGTATCAACCTGCACAACAATACCCGCTTCGCCCAACACGTCAAGACCACTGATTTTTTCAATCTCACACTCTTCAATCGATACTTGACCTGCTTTTTTGTAAGGTTGGCACTGATGAAAACCCATCGAGGGTGATTCAACACCGAGCAAATCAAGCTCGGCGATTTGGCAGGCGCGAATTTCAAAATGATCGATATGGCTGCGGGTCACCATCACGTTATCAACAATACAGTTATCCAGCCCAAGGTGAAATTTGGACTTAACACCCATGATCAGGCACTCACGCAACAGACAGTTTACAAAAGTCACACCGGACAAGTCACAATCGAGTATGGCAATACGGTCAAACCGGGAATCGGTGATAACCGTGCTGTTGAAGCGACAGCGTTCAATAACCGAATCCGACCAATCCGCTGCCTGTATCTGATTACCGATACTGGCCGCAGTCACTACCGCAAAAGACACACGCTCGTCATCTTCTATGCTGTTGCCTTCCAGAGGCGAGATATTGGGTACAATCGAATCGCTGAATTGTTTGAGCATAGTGAGTGGATGGAAATCTGTTATTTCAGATGAGAAGTATCGCCAATCTGCTTGACGCCACGATTATTCCAGAAGTCATCTTGCTGCAAATGGGTAATCCCACCTGCAGGTGATTTGAAATTGACATAACCCGCTGACTCCAGCGGTAACCCAATCCATCTGGATACGACGAACGTTAAAGCGAAGCCGTGAGTGACAACGATCTGTACAGGATTGTTGTCAGCGATTATCAGGTCAACAGCCTGATAAAGCCGGGTAATGAACTGTCTTTTTGTTTCACCCCCGGTGAAGCTGGGATAGTCGAGTCTGCTCTCCTCGGGTGCGGGAACCAGACGATCTTTGAGCCACTGCCGCGGCTCCCCTTCAGCATCGCCATAGCTGATTTCACGCAATTGGGCAGTCGTTTGATAATCGCAGCCAAAGCTGTCGGCAATAATACGGGCCGTGCCCCTGGCTCTCAGCAAATCTGACGAGGTGATCGATGGCTTGTCACCCTTGTCCATTCTATCCTTGAACATGCCACCCCTGAACACGTCATCTTGGGACATGCCGACAATCTCTATCAACCTGCTTCCAACCATGGCTGCCTGTTGCTCACCCAATTCAGTCAAGCCGGTGTCGTGCCAGCCACCCACGACTTTTTGCACATGATGCTTCGACTGGGTATGTGTCACAACAAAGATATCTTTCATTGAAATGCTTGAACCATCACTTGACCTGCCCGAGTGACAAACCCCGTGCAATGTGTTTTCTGACAAAGAATATCATCATCAGTCCCGGGATTAGGGTCAACACACTGGCTGCAGACAGCAAGCCGATTTGCATGCCTCCCAGCAGCCCACCTGCGCGACCCATTACTGCACCAATAGGCTTGGTATCGATGGTGGTCAATCCGTTGGCCAGCAACAGCTCAATCCACGAGAACATAAAACAGAAAAATGCCGTCACACCGATACCCGGAGCGATTACCGGTAACAGGATTTTTCGGAAGTACGCAGGCTTGGAATAGCCATCTATCATTGCCGATTCATCCAGCTCTGGCGGCACAGCCGAGATAAAACCTTCAAGAATCCATACGGCGATCGGCACATTAAACATACAGTGCGCAATCGCCACAGCAATATACGTATCAATTAAATTGAGTTGCGAGAAAATCTGAACAAACGGTACCAGCAAAACGGCAGGGGGTGTCATACGGCTGACCAGAAACCAGAAGAACAGGTGCCGATCACCTGCAAAGCGGTAACGGGAGAATGCATAGGCCGCCGGTATCGCTACGACAACCGACAGACAGACGTTCAAGACAACATATATGGCGGCATTGACGTAGCTCAGGTACCAGCTTGGATCACTGAATATCACCTGATAATTGCGCAAGGTGAATTTCTGCGGAAACAACGAAAAAACAGATCTGATTTCCTGAGTGGATTGAAAGCTCATATTGATCAGCCAATACACCGGGATCATCAACAGAATGACATAGACCAGCGGCACCACGGAATATTGGGCACTTGAGCGATACCTATGTGAGCGCTTGCTGTTCATTCGCGAGCCATCATCACACTGAACAAAGACCAGCACACAGCCAGAATGATCAAAAAATAGATAATGGACATGGCACCGGCCTCACCCAGATCAAATTGAATTGAGGCGGTTTGTACCAGATCAAGAGACAAGAACGTCGTGGAAACCCCGGGGCCGCCCCGAGTCACCACAAAAGGCTCGGTATAAACCATAAAGCTGTCCATAAAACGAAGCAGCAACGCAATCAACAGGACTCTGCGCAGTTTAGGTAGCTGCACATAGCGAAACAGGCTCCAGCGAGAAGCTCCATCAATGGCTGCCGCTTGATAGTATTCAACCGGGATGGACTGCAGCCCAGCGTAGCAGAGCAAGGCGATCAGGCTGCTCCAGTGCCAGACATCCATCAGGATGATCGTCACCCAGGCAATTAGCGGATTGTTCAGATCATACTCAAAGCCGAGTTGGCCTGCCGCGACACCGATCAAGCCAGCCGATGGGTCAACGAGTACCTTCCAGATAAACCCCACAACGATCCACGGCGTCAACAGTGGGATCGCCATCAAAATAATGTAAACGTTGGACAACCACCCTCTTGGTGGCATTTTGAGCGCGACCCATAGACCGAGTGGCACCTCGATGCTTAGAACAATGGCTGAAAATGCAAGTGTACGGAGTAGTGCGCCATGGAATTCAGATGATGTCAGAGTTTGCTGAAACCACTCGGAACCGACCCAGAAAAACTGATCTCCGGAAAACACATCCTGCACCGAATAGTTGACTACCGTCATCATCGGCAGCAGGCTGGTCAATAGCACCAGTAACAACGCTGGTGCTATCCACAACCATGCCCGACTATGCTGTATTCGCATTTGGCAACAGAAAATTCAGTTTAATGGTTCCATTAAACCGTTACTGGTCCCAGTTATCAAGTCAATCAGGATTGATACGCC
>CALFCE010000133.1 GCA_937951215.1 uncultured Granulosicoccaceae bacterium | reverse complement strand
GATCAATTACTCGACAGGGGTGAGAAAGTAAGAATCATCGTGCGATCAGCCGAGAATTTGCCCGATAAAATAACCAGCCACAACAACGTATCCATTATCTGTGCAAGCATATTAGATCTTTCCGATGCCGAGTTGGCCCAGCATGTTGATGGCTGCAATGCGATAGCTTCATGCCTCGGCCACAACCTGAATCTGAAAGGTTTGTTTGGCAAGCCCCGAAGACTGGTCACCGACGCCACCGCTCGTCTGTGCCTGGCGGTTAAAGCAAACCATGGAGATTCATCGGTTAAATTTGTACTGATGAATACAGCTGGCAACAGTAACCGTGACCTTGACGAACCGATATCATTGGGCCAGAAATGCGTGATTTCTCTATTGCGCCTGCTCCTGCCACCTCATGCAGACAATGAAGCTGCTGCTGACTATCTACGCATCCGGATTGGAGATGGTGACAGCCTGATAGAATGGGTGGTGGTGCGCCCGGACAGTCTGACCAGTGCAGCGGATATTAGCGAGTTTACGGTACATGAATCTCCAACCAGAAGTGCTATTTTCAATGCCGGACAGACCAGCCGAATTAACGTAGCTTGCTTTATGGCAGACTTGATCACCACGGAAAAAACATGGACTGCATGGAAAGGTAAGATGCCGGTAATCTACAATCTGCAGCCGGATGCACCACTACCGGAAAACCCTTAAACCGACACTATGCCAATGGACATAATCAAAGCTGATTTACAGAATCTGTCAGAGGTCGCCCGACTGTTCGACTTATATCGTCAGTTTTATGAATGCCCACCGGATTACGCTCTGGCAACCCGTTTTATAAGGCAAAGAATGGAAAACGCGGAGTCAGATATATTCCTGGCAATAGATAGCGGATCGGCTTGCGGCTTTGTGCAATTGTATCCGTCGTTCTGCTCAGTGCAGGCTATCAAGATTTATATCCTGTATGACCTCTATGTGGAAGCGGACCATAGAAAAAACGGAGTCGGTGAAAGCCTGATGAACAGGGCAACTCAATGGGCAAACGAAAATAAAGCTGCCCGACTGGATTTGCTGACGGCACATACCAACACTATCGGACAACACCTATACGAGAAACTCGGGTACAAAAAAGTACTGGAGGATTTCCACGCCTATTCACTGGAACTACAATAAGTGATAACGATCAGGCAGTGAATCTGCTAAGCCCAAATATTAAGCACCAATCAATATAACCTGTTTGCATCTAATATTTTTTGGCTCCTGGCATGCGCCTGCCGTAAGGCAGTTTGAGTCAAACGATATCCACTGGCCCTTCGATCGGCACACAATGCCCATCCATTACTGCCGTTCAGATCAAGACTGGTCCGCAACTGACTCACTTTTGTGTCCACTCGCCGATTATTTTCAGGTGACACTTGATTCCAGACCATCTGCAACAGTTTGTCTCTGGAATGTGGAATTTCATTGTGAATAAAAAGATACTCTATCAGCCGAAAATCGAGATGAGATAAAGACTTGGTATTTCCAGAGTAGTGAATTTCCAATGATCCCTTATCCAGGCGATAAGGCGGGAATTCAAGTACAGGGTCTTTGGCCATCTGGCGGCAACGACGGAGCACAGCATCCAATCTCGCGTTGACTATTGCTGGATCATCGCTTAGCTCAATGACCCAGTCAGCACCGGCCGATAGAACCTTAGAGCGTAAAAAACTACTGTATTCCTGCATAAAAACGACAAGAATCGGTGGTGTTTCCAGTTCCCTGCACCGCTGTATGACGATTTCCAGCAGTGGACTGATCGTGACGTGATCCAGCCCGAGGAACACGAGGCTACAGTCTTTTTGCTGTATTCTCTGCAATAGCAATTCAAACGAGTCAACTGATTGGTGACTGATTCGACCGCTTTCCTGCCAAGCTGATACTAGTGAGTGATACCCCGGATTATTGTAGAACCCGATCGCTTCGGTTTCTTTCATAATTGTTATAAATTCTTGTTGTTGGTTTCTGCAAATATTTCCTTATCTCGACAGTACCAACCGGTGACTGTGTTTATTGTCATCCTGCAAATAAAAACACTGGATTAAATCGGCTGTTAAAACTGGATAGTGCTGCGCTGACGGTAAACGTCATGAGCCTGGGAGATTGATGGGTCTTTTTTAAATTGAAATTCGATTTAAAGACCAGAATGAGAAGGCACCGCGGAACTGGTGCAACCACGTGGATACAACCATGCGTAAAGAAGTTCACAACACTACCACTCCATACTTCTTACGTTTACGAGCTATCAATATATGGTTTACAGTACCACCGTGTCAAAATTAATGTGGAAAAAAGGTGTATATGGTGGAATTCATCGCACCTTTGGCGGTTAGGCACAGTCGTCGGGTAGCGGGTAGAAACCCGGGAAGAAAGGCGAAGAGAACATCCGACCCGGATACTACACCGATAAATACAGGTCGAATCAGATACAGTATCGTCGGCATAGCACCGACAGCCAAAGGCTAGTCATTACAGAGCAAATACTGTGCGTCAGCTGATTTTTCCAACACCAGTTTTGCATTGGGGATATCGTTTGCATGGGCACGTGCCTCTGCTTCTTCAGCGGTATGATCATGCCTGAGCCAACGCTCTATCAAGCGCGACTCCAGAACCTGCAACGGCACATCCAGTTTTACCGTCAGGTCAAAAAAAGTTGTCATGGAGGCCCAGGGTTCCGCATTCAGTAGCAAGTAGTTTCCTTCAACTATCAGAATCTGCTGCTCGGGCCTGATAACTCTGGCACCCGCTCTGGCCAAATCAAGCTGACGATCAAATACCGGTACCGCTACATCTGGCAACCGTTCGGCCTCGTTCGGCTTATTTCGCGGGCTTTCGACAGGTTTCAAACGTGCCAATGTCCGGGCAAAACCGTCCGCATCAAATGTTTCGGGAGAACCCTTTCGTGGTAACAGGCCCAGTGGTTCAATCACGGCATTATCAAAGTGGTAACCATCCATCGGGAATACTGCCGCAACATCGCTTTGCAAACGTTGATTGAGCGTTTCGCAGAAAATGTCAGCCAGTGTCGATTTGCCGGCAGCCGGCGGGCCGGCAATGGCCAACACGACACGATCAGTCTGCACTGCGGGCAATTCTTCATAAAGGCGCAGCACATGATCAACAATATCGGTAAACGGCGGGCTACTGGTTACCTTGGAAAGATTTTGCTCAAAGTCCATCTGCGCCTCTCTTTTTTGCTGGAGTGCTGGATCCCGGTGCTGATGCCAGACGGAACTCAGGCACCGAGAAACAGGCTTTCGTAGCGGTCAACCATGGTCTGGCGATCAAACTGTGCGCGGGTCTGCTCCCGCCCATACTCACCCATGGCAAGACGCAGCGCTTCATCATTGGCAAGCTGACAAATTCCGTCAAACAAAGCGTCAGTTGATTTTTCAACCAGCAGTCCACCCGTAGTGACTTCTTCTGCCTTTATAACAGTTGCGTTCGATAGCTGAGTGACAGGCTTTTCACTGGCAATTGCGTCAGCAGATCCTCCGGCCGAAGTGAGCACCACAGGGGTGCCGGCAGCCTGTGCTTCCAGGGCCGTCAGTGGATGTCCTTCACGGTCTGATGACAGTACGAAAATATCAAGCGCGTGCAAAATGTCGGGTACATCGCTTCGGGCACCGGTCAATTGCACCAGATCCGATACCCCGTGCTGCTCGATACAGCGTTCAAGATTCTCGCGCTCCGGACCATCACCAACAAAGACCACACGAAACGGCTTGATCACATCGCGCAGTCGAGCAGCAACCTCAACCAGCCGAGGATGATTTTTCGCCTCAACCATTCTCCCGACGGTGCCAATTAACAATTCACCAGAATCCGCAAATTGTTGCCGCAACTCTTCACCATTCGCGTCCCGATAGCGCGCTGTATCAATTCCATTGTTAATCACCGTGACCTTGTCAGCATTGACGCCAATCGTATTGATATAAAAATCGGCCGTATCGCCAGAGACCGCTACCATTTTGCTCATGGCAAAAGCCAGCAGGCGATCTATCAGGCGGTAGTGTTTTCCTTTCCAGGTATCGCGGCTGTGTTCTGTAGCGAACACCGGAAAGCCGGCCCCCAATAAACTGATACGGGTCCAGGTATTGGCGGTCCACAAATGGCAATTGATTGCAGATGGGTTGAGCTCCCTGACTAACTTGCGCAATTTACCGGGTAAACCAACATCGACACCCGGTTTCTTGTTCAATACATGGAGTGTTACACCTGCGTCAAGGGACTCGGCCAATTCACCAGCTGTCGTCAGGCAGATCATATGAGTCTCCCACCCCCGTTGTAAAAACAGGTTTGCAAGCGACACCAGCATTTGTTCAGCACCACCCACAGTCAATGCTTCGATCACAAACACGACCCGCTGGTCAGTCGGTTCTGTCACTGGGCAACTCCTGACAATTCCGGAATTTCATCAACAGGTGCGGTCGGCACATAGCCTGTGTACTGCTCGAAAAGCTGCAACAATTCATCGATATTCTGATCCTGGTTAAAGAGGTCACTGACTTTCGCATATCCCTCTTCAGCCAGTCGTTCGGCCAAAGCAGAATCAGTCGCAATGGCTGCCAGTGCCTCAGCCATCGCCAGATCATCGTCAACCTCTACCAGTAATCCACTGGTTTCATGCTCGATCAGTTCCGGTATCGCACTGACCCGGGTAGTGACCACCGGCAAACGCAAGGCCATGGCTTCTGCAATAACGTTGGGAATACCGTCAGGCGGGTGGCCCGGAATCAAACGCGGTGCCAGACAGAAGACGTCGGATTGCTGAAAGGTCGCCAGTACATCTTCAAACGCCAACCCACCGCGAAATACCACCGCATCTTCGATCCCGAGAGAGGCTGCCATCGACACCAGCGATTCCTGTTCCGGCCCGGATCCGATCAGTTGCAGCTCAAACTTTATTTTGTGTTGGTTGCGTAAATGACCACAGGCTTGCAGCAAAGTGTCGTGGCCTTTGGTAGGGACCATTCGGCCAATACTGACCAGCCGCAGCACACCGTCTGCATCCGGCGCTTTGAAAAGCTTGTCAGCGGCTAACTTCATCACACGAGGATCAAGACCATGGTAATTGAGGTGTACATCAGTGGGCCGCTTTAATCCGATTTCCTGTTGCAAATGACGGCAGAAATATCCACTGCAGACCACACTGAAGGTGGCATCATCAAGTTTATAGGGCAGGAATCGATTAGCCGAAAAAATATCTTCACCATGTATTGCCGCCGACCAGCTGAAGCCGTCAATCTGGCCAAGATACCAGCAAGCAGTGGTCGGCACATTGGCCCAGTGACCATGAAGATGCTGTATTCCTCGCGCACGGGCGTGTTCGCCAAAATACAGTGTGACTGGCAGGATCGCCAGGGCCTTGATAACGTCAAGCGGGCGATCATAACCATTGATACAAACACGGGCCATCACCTTGGCCATTTTTAGCGGATGGCGCAGAGCAGCTCGAGCAAAAGCTGTCAGGGTTTTTACCGTTAGCAGTCGCGAATAAACCGTGTGTTTCTCGGACAGATAGCGTGCATCCTGAAGCGTGATTGGGTCACGAGGGTACTGCAGCGAGTAAATCGTAAAATTCACCCCTCTGCGCTTCAAGGCCGTCAATTCACGCAAAATAAAAGTTTCGTGCAGCTCCGGGAACATCGAAATGATGATGCCAATTTGCTCATTGCCACTGCCAGCGGGGTTATTGCCAACAGAGGAAATGCCGGGGCTGCTTGAAGAGGCTGGGTTATTCATTTGATGATCATTCGGTGAGGGTCGGTCGATGTGTGTTTTGTATGATCCGGGTGGCTTATGGACACAGATTTTGGGCTAATAGCTGGAAACGATGACAAATTCATGCCAGATGTCGGTCAATCTCGCGTTGTCTTAACTCAATCCGCCTCACTTTACCCGTGGTAGTCATCGGTAACTCCGCCACAAATTCGAGCTGTCTGGGATATTCATAGGCCGCCAGCTGGTGTCGGACCGTATCCTGTATGTCAGCTGCGAGATCATCGCTGGCTGAGATTTCAGGCCGAAGCACGACAAAGGCTTTAACAATGTCACCGCGAATACCTTCCGGGTCGGGCACTCCTATCGCAGCCACTTGTAATACTGCCGAATGCTTGAGAATACAATCCTCGATTTCCCCGGGACCTATACGATAACCGGCACTACTAATGACATCATCGGCTCTGCCAACAAACCAAAGATAGCCCTCATCATCCCGATAGCCGACATCGCCGGTGTGGAACCAGTCTCCTGTGTATTTTTTTTGAGTCGCTTCGATTTGCTTCCAATAACCCAGAAAATGGACTGCATCATCACGATGGGCTACCAACTCACCCGTTTCATTTGCTGCACACAATTTACCGTCTGGCCCCATCACCTCAACCCGATGTCCGGGATAGGGTTTGCCCATCGATCCGGGTTTGGGCTTCATAATGGAACTGCAATTGCCAACCAGATAGTTCTGTTCCGTTTGACCGTACATTTCATTAATCGCTACACCAAACTCTGTACTTGCCCACGACAAGAGCTCCTCACCCACCATCTCACCGGCTGACATGATCGTCCGCAACTGCAAATCATAATTTTTTCCTGCATCGGGTAAGGTCCGCATCATTTTCAACGCAGTAGGCGGGAAAAAACCGCAGGTGACAGCATACTGTTCCAACAAGCGATAGCAGTCTGCAGGCTTGAACTTTCTGGACTCGAAGCCAACAATGGGCATCCCGTAGAACCAGGTTGGCAACAGGCCATCAAACAACCCACCTGTCCAGGCCCAATCAGCCGGGGTATAAAACACGTCATTCTCTTTGGGAAAGAAATCAAGAGACAGTTCAAAACCCGGTAAATTGCCGATCAAATTGCGGTGTGCAATCAAGGCCCCTTTGGGTGGCCCTGTGGTGCCGGAAGTATAGATAAGACAGGCGGGTTCATCCGCCCCGGTATCTCGAGTCTTGAAATTGTTATCAAAATCTTGCATTCGACTGTGTAGATCGATGCAGTAATTTTCATCGCTCCCGTCATCAAAGAGATCGGCTTCAGTTGTGCAAAGGCCTGCTGATCGATCACTGCAAACCAGAATAGTCTTGAGGGCTGGCAATTGCTCGCGAATTTGCAACAATCGTTCGGCATGCTCGGCACTGGCGATGGCGATTTTGGCCTCGCTATCGCTCAAGCGGTGTTGCAAAGCCTCTACACCGAACAAGACAGATAAAGGCAGCGATACAGCCCCGATTTTATGCGCAGCCACATGGCTTATGGCTGTTTCGGGCCGTTGTGGAAGCACGATGGCAATTCGGTCTTGTTGTTGCAAACCGAGTGAGACGAGCAGATTAGCCAGCTGGTTGGCTCGGCTCTGAATATCGGCAAAAGTAAAAGTCGCCGCAGCACCTGCTTCATTAGCGTAATAAAGGGCAGGTGCAGCCTTGTCCGCATGCCGGTCACAGACTGCCTCTGCGATGTTAAATCGAGCAGGGACAGACCACTGGAAACGACTGACCAGTTCGTCGAAATTGGTTAAAGCTGGGTCAAGCAGGCGCATGCTTGCATTATACTCTTAGCTGTAGGCAGTTAACTGCCGTTATTGGATCGATTCACCAGACCCATGAGCCACCGTACACAAGTTGCGATTATAGGCGCAGGCCCGGCAGGACTGATGCTGGCACACATGCTCCACCTGCATAATATCAGCACTGTGATACTGGAATCACGAGATCGCGAGTATGCGCTTGGTCGCATTCGTGCGGGGATACTGGAGCAAGGGACAGTCGATATATTGAACAGCGCAGGCCTTGGCACGCGATTGAAACAGGAAGGTATGCCGCATCACGGTATCGACTTTGCCTTTGCCGGTGAAAAACACTTGATCGATGTCCAGAAGTTATGCGGAAAGCAGGTCACCGTGTATGGACAGACCGAAATCGTACGCGATCTGGCTGAAGCCCGGGACAGCTATCACGGTGAAACACTGTTTGAAGCCGAGGTCACCGCTATTGAAAACCCGGACTCATCTCCTGCCATTGTCAGCTATCGGCAAAATGGCAAGGATCAGACATTGCAAGCCGATTTTATCGCAGCCTGTGATGGTTTCCATGGGATCGGCCGTCGCAGCATTCCGACCAAGGTGCTGAAGACTTACGATAATGAATACCCTTATTCATGGCTTGGTATTCTGGCCAAAGCCCCGCCTCACAACGATGTCGTCATCTATGCCAATCATGAAAACGGGTTTGCCCTGGCCTCAATGCGCTCACCCGATGTCACCAGACTGTACCTGCAGGTTGAGAACGATGACAGTGTCGATAATTGGAGTGATCAGCAAATTTGGGACGCGCTGGACGAGAGGCTATTGGGAGATCAATATGCGCAAGTAAATAGAGGAGAAATTTTACAGAAAGGCATTACCCCGATGCGCAGTTTTGTGGCTGAACCCATGAGTTACAGACGACTTTATCTGGCAGGAGATGCAGCCCACATCGTGCCGCCAACAGGCGCGAAAGGCTTGAACCTCGCCATTGCAGACTCAGCCATCCTGGCCTCGGCACTGATAAATCACTACACAAAAGATGACGATCACATACTGAAGCACTACTCGGACATCTGCTTACAGCGAGTATGGAAGGTAGAGCGGTTTTCCTGGTGGTGCACCACGGCACTGCACAGAAACTACAAAGAGTCGGAGTTCAACCAGAAAATACATTTGGCTGAACTAGATCTGCTGGTGACATCAGAGACGTTCGCCAGATCATTTGCTGAAAATTACACCGGCCTGCCGATTGCCCACATACCTGATTTTTAGCAGGCGGTTGGCTTTTTATGGGGAGCGTCGTAGTCTTGGTAGCAGTAGTAGTCGGCGTCAGACAGGTAAGGAATCAGACTGGTAAGGTATCAGAGAGTTAACTAGTTAAGCCCGGTTTCCAACTCATCCTGCTGGTCATCGGTCAACAGTTTGGCAAGCGCACCCTGCTTGAAGCCAGAGCCTCTGGGATTAAATATTTCAGGCACATCGATACCTGCATCTTTCATGCGTTTGACCGTGGCTGCGATGGAACGTGTACCACGCGCTACCAGTTTTCCCTTGAGAATTTTTACTGATGAACCTTTGGCCGGACTGTCTTCCTGATCATCAGTCGCAAGGATGACTTCATCGATTAGTGCTTTCCAACGAATACCTTCGTTGTTGCAACCAATGATGTGGTCTCCCTCGGAAATCTTGGAATAGTCTTTTGCCAGCTCACGAGATTCACAATCAGATGGGTTGGCGATAACCAAACCTCTGACCATGCCGTGTTCAAGAGTGTTAATCTTCTGGTGGGTATTTAGATAAACAATGTAAGTGCTCAAAGAATCTGCCACTTTGATCGAACGTTTAGTGTACGGCAATTCACCCTAAAGGGCAATGTAACCGCCCTCGGGATGATGTCAACAAAAGTGATGGCTTGTGCTGAGCGGCTCTGTCTGCTTGTCAGATGGCAGTTTATTCCAAAACGTCCGTCTGGTTCTCTTGTTCACTCAAGCGGCGATAATAGTCTGCCACTTCTTTTTGAAAATCGCCGGTCCGGGATCCGGCATCACTGGAACCACGTTGTACGTTTCGCTGGCTCCTGCTACTTAATGCAAGTTCCAGCTGCTCGATCAAACTGAGTGTCCGCTGGAACTCTGCTTCGATACGTGCAGCATTTACCCCTGTCCCTTCTCCAGATCCATCCCCGGTTCCGTTATCTCCATTTTCCGGGTTGGTTGACCGCCTCAAGAGATCCGCGGACCTTTCGAGCTCCTCAACAACCGAACGATCGAAACCCAGCGACTCCAGCTGCGGCAGCAACTCGTCGATCGCATCAGCGGTATTCTCCGGATTACGTGCCTGGCGTTCACCACTCCAGTTAAAACGCGAAGCCCCGTTTCGGATCAGTGTGCCACTGCCACTACCACCTTGCAGCGTGCCCTCCGCTATCGCTCCACTGTCAGATTCCGACGGCTGACCTTGTTGACCTTGTTGACCTTGTTGACCTTGTTGTCCTTGTTGTCCTTGTTGTCCTTGTTGTCCTTGTTGTCCTTGTTGTCCTTGTTGTCCTTGTTGTCCTTGTTGTCCTTGTTGTCCTGATTGACCTTGTTGACCTTGTTGACCTTGTTGACCTTGTTGACCTTGTTGGCCTTGTTGACCTTGTTGACCTTGTTGACCTTGTTGACCTTGTTGGCCTTGTTGACCTTGTTGACCTTGTTGGCCTTGTTGACCTTGTTGACCTTGTTGACCTTCTTCACCCCGCAACAGGCGGCTCAATTCCTGTAATTGTTCAAGTGCATCTGCAACCTGCGTGTCCGACTCTGCCTGCAGCGAAGGTGTTTCACTGGTAGCCGAGTCCAATGCTTCATCGAGATAATCACGAAACTCTCTGATCGAATTGGTAACCAGGCTTTCTCCCGACAACATTGTCGTCAAAGCACCCTGTTCAAGTGCATCGGCACCGATGCCCAGTAGCTCTGATGTTTGTTCGCTATCAAGTTGCTGCAAAGCTTCCTGCAATAACTCGGCAGTTTCTGGTGCCTGCTCTCCGAAACGACGGCGTGTGGAGTCAACTTGTTCGCGAATGGATTCCAGCTCGTTTTGCATCGCGCGTTTTTCCTCCGCCAGCTGCTCTGCTTCTGAGCGCGACAGGCCGGTGCTGAAACGCCCGTCTTCACGTTCTTGCAATGCTCGCTGAAATGCTCGGCGAAGCTCTTGCTCCATCGCTCGTTGCTCTCTGGCGAGCGAAGCGGCACGCGACAATGAATCTTCCAGTTCGTCGGCCAATGCTTGCTGACGCTGTTCTCCAAGTCGCTGCAATGCTTGCTCCAACGCCTGTTGTGCTTCTTGTGCTGCAGAGGCCTGCTGAGATGACGATGAGGGGTCAGTTGATTCTCCGGATTCGTTTGTGGAGTCGCCATTTTGACTACTGTTTTGTGAGGACGACTGATTGCCATCGGTGTTGTCCGCACTTGCTGTTCGTTCCTGATTTGTCTGTTCTGGGTTTGTCTGTTCTGGGTTTATTTGATCTTGCGAACTCTGTTCACGAGCATTCTGCAGTGCCTGTTCAGCTCTCTCCAATTGCTCGGCCGCTTCTCTGGCGGCGTCAGCCAGACGTTGCGAATCTTCACCCTCTCCGGCTTCTGCCTGGCGTTGCAACCTCTCCAGCTCTCTCCTGAGCTCTTCTGCTTCACGTTGCAGTTTTTCCTGTTGCCAGCGCTCGCTGCGCGACATTGATTGTTCACGTTCCGCTCGTTCGGCTATTTCCAGTTGGCGACGCGCTAACTCCGCCAGCTTCTCAAAGACATCATCAACGGCATTTTGCGGAGATTCAGCCTGTGCAGATTGTTGTCGTTCATATTGATTACGCGCAAGGTCCATCTCCAACTCAAACATTTCGGTCAGATCCTGGGACGCCTGATTGCCCCCACCACCGCCGCCACCGCCTTGATTCTGGGTAATTTGAAAATCTGAAAAAATCGCCTCAGCCTGTTGCAAATACTGTAAGGCTTGCTGTTGCGGTTTTATCGCTTCCTCGAATTCCAGATCCTTGAGACGCTCGGCAGACGGAGTCATCTCTCCTGCCGCCAGACGCAAAAGTTCAACAAATCGCTTGATATCCTCGCCCTGGGAAACCAGTTCGCGAGCCTCTGTCCGCTGCGCAAGTGTTATGGCTTGTTGTTGCAAGGTCGTTTGCAGCTCTGACAACAGCAATGCATTGTCGCTATGCATCTCCGGGATGGCATCTTTTAGCGAACTGGCCCGCAGCAGATTCCAGGTTGCAACCAATATTTCTCTCTGCCGTCGCGAAATTTCCCGACTATCGTTGGCTTGCCCTTGCTGACCACCGCCGCCGCCACCTTGCGACTGGGTAAATCGTCTGTCAAACGGCCTTACGTCGATCAACAACATATCTGTCTCGACTGTGACCTGCCGATCGGCAACCCTTGCGTAGTAGGACACCAGATCACCCGGTTGCAGCGAGACCGGCTGACCATCTTCTGACTGACCCAATTGCTCAAACGAAAAAATATGCTCGTTAACCGGGTTTTCGGAAGGCAGTTCGATGGTTTGCCAGTCTCCGGCATTAACCGAATACAGCAGCTGCAATTGTTCTATGGCGAAATCATCAGACGCTTCGACCCTGATCAATACTTCTTCAATCGGGGACACACTGATGTCCCGCCCGGGCTTACTGATTTTTATCTTGGGTTCCTGATCCTGCTCAACAATAATGCGATACCGGTTGCTGAGTTTTACCTGCCGTTCAAGAATCGTATCCTGCAAACTGAATTCCGCATCTTCAGTGACTGAAAAGCTGGCCGTGTAATTGTTGTCGCTACCGGTCAACGCAAAACGGGCAGGAGCTTGTAAAACTGAATCTGAGTCAGCACCGCCTGCTATTTCCAGTAAAACATGTCCATCCTGAAGCGGCTTGTCGGTTTCAATTCGTATTTCTATCTGCGAGCCGTCAACAGCGACTACATCATCAAGAGATCGCAACTCGACCGGTGCTCGTCGTGTCCAATCTGGGTAGGTTATCAGGGTACGCGCACGCTTGATCTCGGCAGGTTTTACTACCGATACCTGATGCTGATCCCCGGTGGTATAAGACGCGCTGACGTAATAGTCAATGTCATCAATAACTCTGAACAAGGTAAAGGAATATTCACCCTCAGCTCCAGCTTGCATTGCAGTAGTTTGCCAGGGCTCGTCCCCCTGCCGGACATGCAGCTGCAGGGAATCGGTTTCAAATCCGCTGGTGGTGGCCACGATCTCGAGATTATCACCGTAAAGTACTTCGCCAGTTCCGGGTGTTACCTGGATACTGCGGGCCGCCACCAGACCAGGTGTTCTCCATCCTTCCCAGACATGTCGCACACCTTGCTGCCAGGCAGGTTCTGAATAACGGAAAAAAGCAACAATACTGGCAGTCATGATCGCCAGCGCCAGCAGTGGTAATGCCCATTGACGAGCAGGAACAATTCGAGAGGCAGGTGTGTTGCGGGCTATTCGATCCGCATCCTGACCCAGCAATTGGCGAAAGCCACCCGATATTGGTCGGGTTGTTGTTCGGGACTGAAGATTTTTGCGCGACTCCTCATCACGCAGCTCCATATACGTTTCGATTCGACCGTCAAATTCCGGGGCAGCATCTTCAACCAATCGTACACCCCGGTCCCGCTGCGACTGACGCCATGGCAACAGTAAGGAGAAAAACAAAATCACCACCGGTGTCAGCAACAACAAGCCCCTGGCGGCTGTTACGATCTTGTCGAGGTAGCCCATTTTCTGGCCAAAGAACACCGACACAGCCGTGATGAGAACCATTGCTGCCAACACAATGGCCAAGGTTCTTAAAATCATGACCCAGCGACTGCGCACCACAACACCGGACAAGTAGCGATCAATCGGAAGTTGAGTCCAGCTCATGATCGAATCTCCTGTGACGTTGGCTCAAACCGATCTGTGTTCATACACCACCCCTGTAGCGGCGCAGAGTCCAATTTGAATAGAATAATTCCAGCAATCCCGCCGCTGCCAGTAACGGCAGTAACCATCGCCAAAATTCCAACCGTTGTTTCTCCGAGTCGCCGGAGTGATTTGTCGACGCCGTGGCGGAGTTGTCACCCTGTGCCGCATCCGCGTCAATGGCAATACTGTCGCTCCAGGCTGCGAGTTGTGGTTCGCCGGCCGACAACATATCGGATTCAGACGGATCTGCAATAACCCTGACCAAACTGCTGCCAGAGCGCTCCAGCACCGTGTAAATTCCAGGCTGATCCAACACACGGCTCTGGCCGTCAACCGCAGCTGATATATCGATCAGCGGTTCATTGTCGGGCGACAACAATTGTACGGCACCCGGAAGATTGATAGAACTTCCCACTGCCAGCACCGCTGGATAAGCATTTTGATCAAGAAAGTAGTCCAGCAGCTTGTACATAAACGGTACGAAAACCGGGTTAAGCGGGAGATCATTGGCATAACCATCCAGTGGCAATCCGAGGATCATTCGGGTTCCCTGCCCGCTTGAATTGCCGGTGGAGCTGGCAGAACTGCCTGTTTCCATCAACACTGGTAACCCTCGATTACTCGCCAACAGTAAATCAATTTCACTCGAAGGCACGCTCAGTCGCTGTGCGACTTGCCTCAGCAGGGTTTCAGGAGTACCACCTGTTGCGCCGGTGGAACCCGGGTCGATCGAAGAGTAAATAGAAACATCGGCCCAGGCATTGAGATCAAAATCAAGCGCATGACGTGTGTCAACACGTGTCACCAGATCAGTGCTGCCGATCCCGGCCACAACCGTGGTTGAATTGGAGTCTGTAGAAGATTGTGTGAGGTCGTTACCGGTTGATGACAGTAAACTCAACACATCAATAACCTGCAGTACATTGCCCCCTCGCTGCAGATAATCCTCAACGCCCACCGGCATCTCGGCCTGTCCACGGCGACTGAAGAATACAACCAGATCGGTATCATCGGATACCCTTCCAGCCAGGTTCGGTAGCTCCTCAACCTGCAAATTGTTGCGTTCAGTTAACGCTGTCGTGACAAAAATAACATCACGCTCCTGAACCTGCGGATCTTCCGCAACCATCACGATACGGGTCGGTACAGGCTCTTCCAGCAGAAGGCGTGCAGTGTCATCACTTTCCAATCCATCGTTCAGCTTTTTTCCGTCACGTTGAAGACTGACCTCCAGCTTGATCTGGTCGCTGCGACCGCCACTTTGTAATTCGAGGTCAGGAAGGTTAACAATTTGCGAGGTGTTGGCGCTGACAGTGATATCTTTCCTGGCAAGTTCACGCGTACCGGTCGTCACCACTACTTGTAACTGTTGCGATTCCGGCTTCTCTGTTGAGTCATTGGTGTTGCCGCTGCTATCGACATCAATCATGGCATGACGGGAATCAGTCACATTTGCAGTCACACCGATCGTGTCGACACTGGTCCAGTCGGCAGCCGCCTGGATCTGGATATTATGATCATCTGTGCTGGCAACCGACAGTATCTGCATGGAAAGCAGATGCCGTGTGGCTAGCGCATTCAGGTTTGCCGGTGTTGCGTTTCGTTGCGCATCAGTGACGAATGTAGCGGTCACCGGCAGTGATTGAGCAGCAGCGTAGTCATCGAGACTCTGCATTAGTATTGCAAATTCAGCGCGTTCGATACCAGGTTCGAGCTCATCAAGCCTGCTGATAACAACGCTCTGGGCATCGTCGAGTGAGGTTTGCTCACGCAACACAGAACCAAAGGTCAATAATTGCACACGTTGATCAGCGGCCAGATCACCAATGGATTCACGCGCGATTTCGATGGCATCAGACCAGCGCTCAGCGTATTGCATTGAATAAGAGGCATCCAGCACCAGCAAATGCAGGCTCGTCCCTTCCGAAACCGGGTCGCGTTCTTTGTTCAAATAAGGCTGGGCAAACAAAAAACATAACAAAGCGAGTGCCAGCAATCGCAATAACAACAGTGACCAGAAGCGTATCTTTCGCCGCCTGGCATTATTGCTTCGCGTGCTTTGCAAAAACTGGCGCGACGGAAAGTCTTGTTCCGGGGCCTGTTGCTGCTGCAGCCGATGCAAGGCCACTGGCAGAAATGCACCCAGCAAACCCAGCAAGAACAGGGGAGCAAGAAGACTCATCAGGCGACTTACAGTTTACGCTGCCGAAACAGCAAGTACTGCTGCAGGGCATCGTCCAGCGGTTGATCTGTAGTGAGGCGAATATAATCCGCACCCACGCCTCTACAAGCTTGTTGAATCGCGTCGCAATGATCGGAAAAACGTTGACGGTATTCCGTTTTTAACCAGTCCGGATCAACATCCAGTTTCTCGTCAGTCTCCATATCGCGAAGTGACACAACGGAGGCATACTCGGGAGCGAGCTCAGCCGGATCGACTATCTGAAAAAGCACGATATCCTGTCGACTGTGTGCCAACGGTTGTAGCGCTTTCAGAAAAGCATCAGGCTGGGTATAAAAATCAGATACCAAAGCGACGATACCACGGCGTGATGACTGCGCCAGCAAACTCTCCATTGCTGATTCCACATTGGTTGCAGAAGCTGCCTGTTCTGTCTGCAAAGTGGCAAACAACCTGGCCATCGCATCAGGACGGCTGGAGGGTGGTATCACCTTCCTGACGGCACTATCAAAAACCGTACAACCTACTGCATCGTGTTGCTTGTTGGCCAAATACACCAGTGATGCAACCAGATAACGGGCATAGTCAAATTTGACCACGGCAGAATCAGCACCGCCGAAGCCCATCGACGCACTTGCATCGAGCAGTATGGTGAGAGCGGTATTGGTGTCTCCCCGAAAACGTTTTATATAGGTACGATCGGTGCGGGCATAGACGTTCCAATCCACAAAACGAAGGTCATCACCTTCATTGTAAGCACGATATTCCGCAAACTCCTGACTGAAGCCAAAATGCGGTGACCGATGCAGGCCGGTTAACACACCATCGACCACGGTTCGGGCCAGTAGCTCCAGATTACCGAGTCGCGACAGTACTTCCGGTTGCAACAACCTTAACGGCGCTTGTTTGTTGGCTGCACTTGGCATCAATCAATCAACACTAATTGGCCGAAGACTGCAGGTCGACATCAGGGATGGTGACCGCCTGTGGCCGATGATTAATCAGTTCATCGAGAATTGCATCCACATCCACACCGTCAGCCTCTGCATAGTAGTTGCACAACACACGATGTCGCAGGACCGGTTTGGCCAGCGCTTTAATATCGTCCCGAGTGACATGGAAACGGCCTTGCATCAACGCCCTTGCCTTGGCCGCCAGCGTTATGAACATCGTGGCACGTACGCTGGCTCCAAAACGGATATAGCGTCGCACCTTGTCAGTGGCTCGAATATCCTGCGGACGGGTTGATCTGACCAGATCCACTGCAAACTGCGCTACCGACTCTGAAACAGGCACCTGACGCGTCAACTGTTGGAACGCCAGTACTTCTGTCGCGGTGGTACAGGCCCTGACAGGTTCCGGCTGCGTATCTGTCGTGAAGCGGTGCACGACTTGCAACTCTTCGTCACTGCCGAGATAGTCAAGAACAATATTAAACAGAAAACGATCCAGCTGAGCTTCAGGCAGTGGATAGGTGCCTTCAAGCTCCAGCGGGTTTTGCGTGGCAAGAACAAAAAACGGCTTTTCGATTTGATGTTGGCTACCGCGCACAGTGGCCGAGTATTCCTGCATGGCCTCGAGCAATGCAGCCTGAGTCTTGGGTGGTGTGCGGTTGATTTCGTCCGCTAACAAGACATTGGTAAAAATCGGTCCCGGCACAAAGCGCCATGATTTACCACCCACACCATCGTCTTCAATAATATCGGTACCGGTGATGTCAGTTGGCATCAGATCGGGCGTAAACTGGATGCGGTTGAAGTTCAGACCCAATGCATCAGCAAGGGTTCGTACCAGCAAGGTCTTTGCGGTTCCAGGCATGCCGGTCACAAGACAATGCCCACCCACAAACAGTGTGGTCAGCAGATGTTCCACCACCTCATCCTGGCCGACAATGATCCGGCCTACTTCGGAACGCAGATCATCAGTGACCAGCTTGAAACGTGCTGCGAGCTCTGCAGTTTGATTATCGACGTTTGAATCAGAAATATCGGCCAAGTCAGTCTCCGGCGGTTAGTTCCAGTAATAGTTGCTGGGCATCTCTGTAAAAAGGTGCACTTTCAAGCGCGAGCAACACATTCATTCGCGCCATCCGGGTATTCTGTTGCAGTTTATAAGCCCGAGCTTTGCCAAATAAGGCAACGCTGGCATCTTTTGGTCTTACGCCAATGTACGCATCGAATTCGCGTATTGCGCGTGCATGGTCGCCTTTGTCCAGATAATACTGTCCTAACTGGCGGTGTTCATCAGCAAAATACGGCATGACCCAATTCATTGCCTCCAGTACCTTGAACGAATCTTCATCACGTTGTGCCAGACGCAGATCCTTGGCAAGTTGCGCCAGCTGGTCAGGATTACTGCCACCACGCTCAAACCATTCGTAACGCACCTCCAGCGCACCGGCTACATCGCCTTGCTTGTCCAGCGCTCTGGCCAATGGCATGTAAGCGTTGCCGTTACCGACAAATTCCGGATACAACTCGACTCGCTGTTTTCCGAGCTCCACGATTTGCGGCCAGTCTGTGGTGAGCAACTCGGGGTCCTGGCGCTCGGATCTTTCAATGGAATTTGCGATGATTTGTCCCAGCTGGCTCCATGAGTCCAGCTTTTCCAGAATCGTTGCATAACGCTCTTTCATATGGGCATGGAACAGCGTGTCAAACTCGGTGCTGCTGATCTCTAGCGCAGCACTTATTACGTCGGCTGTGGGTGCTCCTATTGAAAACAACTTGAGCATTTTTTTCAAAGCATCATGCCCCCAACGCTGGGAAATGAAATCGCAAATCAATCCTGCTTGCATATAGGACACATTGACCTGACCTTCATACGAAGGCCTGACAAAGCCGCGATCAAGGTCTGCTACCGGCAGAAACTTGTCCGACTCGAACATTTGCAGCACCTGTATCGGTAACTCACGGTTGGGCAGCGGACCCGTGTTCCATTCTTCATAGACCGAGATTCCTTCGCTAAACCAGCGTGGCAGCAAGTGGTTGGCGGCTTCCAGCGTAAACACATGCGCAAGCTCATGCCATAGGGTACTGCCCCAATGAAAATCAGCCGGCGAACGTGCTTTGGGGCTGTCCATTGCCAACACATAACCAAAGGTCACACCCAACAGCCCGACTCCCGGTGTGCTGACCGTACGTACACCAAAGTCATCATGGTTGTGATAAAGCTCCACGACTACCGGTTTTTCAAGCTTGAAATCGTAGCGTTCAGTAAAAAGTCTGACGGCATTGGCGGTCAGCTCCTCGACATAAGGCTGCAAGGCATCGGCAGCTTCACGGTCCAGCCTGAGCAACATGCGGCCGATCGGCTCTTGCTGTGTTGCCGATTCAGACGCGTGAATATCAGCGTACGATACCCGCATCGCATCGAGATCATCGAGCAATCGCAGTGTATTGACAGTTTCGGTATTGAACGGGTCGATCTCGTAGGCAAGTTCCAGATGATGCCTTGCACCGTTGAGGTCATTGGTACGCAACAGATTAATCCCAAGGTTGGACTGCGCATCGGCCAGCCGTGGTTCCACCCGGGTCGCCTTGCGATACAGGTCAACAGCTTCGCGATAGCGGTAAGTAATAATGTAGAAGTGCGCAGGAATTTCATAAATCCCGCCATAGTGCGGGTTCCTCTCCAATGCTTTTGTCGTCCAGCTGCTCTCTGTTATGCCTTCCAGCAGATCAGCCGATGCTTGCAGCGCGTAGACTTCCAGCACGGGGAGCTCTTGCTCCAATGCGAGCGATTCAGCCAGAGAAAGTAAAGCTCGTGCCGGCTCTACCCGTTGCAACTCAAGCTCGATACGCGCCATCAGCAACAATGCATGCACGGAGGTGGGATGCTGTCGGATGATATCGGTGATCATTTCACGGGCACGTGATTCGAACTGCCGAGCCTGGGCTGCTGCCAATCCCAACTGCGCAGGCAAATACTCCTGGTCAATTTGCATCGCTTCCCGATACAGGGCGGATGCTTCACCCGGTTGGTGCGCCTGTAAATAAAGGTCCCCCCAGCGGGTTGTATTTTTGGCATCCGCTGCCAGTTGTGTGACCTCACGGTAGAGTCTGTTGGCTGTTTTGAATTCACCCAGCGCGTGTGCGGCGGCCGCTTTCAAAGTCAGGGTGCCTGCATCTTCTTCAGACAATGCCAGCAATGCCTGAAAACAGCTGTCCGCCTCTTCCTGTTTGCCAGTTAGCGCCAGACTGTCACAATTCAATAGCTCTGGTTCACGATCGTCGGTGTAGTGCAACTGCAGGGCTTCAGAGCGCCCGGTCGCCAGCATCAACAGGCAAACCGCAAGCCCCAGACAGCGATGAAACACGCCCGAACCAAAACCATCACTGATACGAAAGTTGACGATAGAGTTCACTCAGTCTGCCCCTTCCAGCCGGTTTCTGCGTCCAGCTGTTGTTGTAAGCGAGCGAGTGGAACAAGCGTATCCTCAAGCTCTTGCAGATATTCGGTTTGCGATAGTTCGGATTTGCGAGCTTTGACAGCTTCAAAGGCTTTCGCCAAATCCTCACGCTGCTGCAAAAGTTCATTTACACGAGGGTTACTGGTATGTCCACGCAATGAACCAAGTCGCGCGAGAACCAAACCTGTCTCGGGCAAATCACTGATCCTGCCATGTTCAGTAGCCATCAGATTCTCATTGCGATAATGCTCGGCAACCCGAGTGCTGGCATATTCGAAAGCCTCATCAATTGTCAGCAACTCGTTGTGATCCCCGTCAGCAAGATCCATTGACAAAGCCTCAGCCCAATACACGGGAAATTCGACAGCATTGATTTCGCCACCACTTTTAGTGGCCGTGACCACAGTTCTGTTTTCGAGTTGAAGTGGTTTGATCAATGCCCCGCTGGCACTGGTTGCGGCAACAACCAACTGATGCCTGACCTTGAGTTTCGCAAGGGATTCGGCAAGATCCACATCGGTCAGATCAGGGCCCGAGACATTGAAACGATAGCGTTCACCGTCATAGCTACCATGACCAATCAGGGTCAGCACAAAATCATCTTCGGTGCTGGCAACAGCAGCCACTTCTGCAATCGCATCCAATATGGCTTGCCGGTTCACGGCCGGATCGAGCAGAGTGTGTTGCGCTTGGGAAGAACCATCTACCGGACGTGTGGCCGCATCGATGGCAATGGCTGCAGATTCAAATTGTGTTCGGTACTCATCAGTACCTGCGAGGCCCACAACGATAACGCTGTGCACAGCTGCAAACAGCAGATTGCTGCTGCCAAGGATGACGATAGCTACGAGGATTCTGATCATATGCGGTTCCAGCGCCAGCGCAACGCCCACTCAAACATTTTTGCTAAAAAGAGCAATACAAAAGCTGCCGGCATATTCCACAATGGCAGCGTTTGTTCACGCACCAGTAACGCATTACTGGTACGCAGCATATCTGACAACCCGGAGAGATCCTCAAGTTCGAGGAACTGTCCACCACTCTCATTGGCAAGCCTTCTCATAAAATTGTCATTGCGTCTGACACCAAAATTCTCGGCGCGTCCGTCCTCTCTGACAAACCACACCGATTGGCTGAGCGAGCGATCATCCTGCGAACCGGCATCCGTGTCGGAGGACACAGCAGTGTCGATGTCGGCAGCGCCCTCATCAGCGATAACCTGCAACTCGTATTCGCCCACTTGACTGGCTTCCACGGTGGTGATGTAGCGTCCTGGCTGATCACGATCAGCCAGCAAATTGACCTCTGATGACTGGCCGTCAGGGGCAATCAGTCTGCCTTGCAGTGGTACGTTTTGCGCATCGGTAAATTGTTCGGTTTTCAGTGTCACCGCGAGGTTGACTGTTTGCTGATCGAAATAGATGTCCCGATCGAGCTGCAAGGTCATTCGTGGCAAGACACCACTGACAAGATGCCCGGCCAAGCCCTGCCAGAACCGCTCGTGGCGCTGGTCAGCAGCAGGCAAACCCATTTGCCAACGCCAGGTACCGCTGGTCGCAAGCACATAACTCTTTCCACGGCCATAACGCTGCCACATCAATAAGGGTTCAGCCGTTTCATCACGACCTGCGGTAGCTGCCGTTAGCAACACAGCCGCGCCCGGTTTAGTGTCTTTGAGCGTTTGAAAATCAGCCAGCTCGGGCAAGTCGGACCAGGCTTGCCGGTTATCAACCGGGTCAGCTCCAAATTGCAGCCATGCAGCCTGTTCACCTAACCGTGTTAACTGTACCTGGCGTCTTTCGCGGGAAAACGACCCGGCGCTCTGATCGAGCACAGCCGGCAGAGCCTGAGCGACTTCTGATCTGGCCCAACCGCCATCTCCCAGACCGGATTTACCACCCAGCATCATCAGCGACCCACCGCGTACCCGCACAAAATCTACCAGGTGGCGTTGCTGTTCCGCATTTAAATGCGCTGCTTCCAGGCTGCCAATAATCACGGCGTCATAAGAGTAGAGTTCCTGTCTAGTCTCCGGAAAACCGTTCTGCAATTCGGCAGCGCTCCGTACGCCCTGTCTATAGAACTTGTTCGGTGAGGTGCGCAGCAAGCTGACCAATTCGATTCCCGGATAGGCAAGCAAAGCGCGTCGAATGAACTTGTACTCCCAGCGCGGTTCACCTTCAAGGTAGAGCACACGCTTGCTGCTCTCCTGGACCTTGACAATACGTCTCTGCCGATTGTTCAACCGGTTGGGTTCCTTGATGTTCGAATCAAGCTCAAAACGCAAATCCATAATGCCCGATTCCGGTGCAACTACCGAGGTGGTATGGACATATTGATTGCCAGTTGAATTTTCACCGGGTTCGGGCAGATCGATCCTGTCAACCAGCAACAACTCTTCACCGTCATAGATCTTCAGTGTTGCTCTGGCAGCAGCGTCATGCGTAATCACCACCTTGAGTGGCAATTTGGCTCCCGAGCTAACCTGATCCGCCAGCGTCAGCGCCGTCAGTTCCAGATCGTCGCGAATTCTCTTACTGCCTGTAGCGACCGCGAATACAGGGATACCCGAAGCCGCCAGACGGTCCCAAAAGGTAGTCTCCCCTACTCCCCAAAGCCCGGCTTCAACGTCGCTGAGTGCACCGCTGCCGCCAGCATTTGCACTGGCGCGCCCTCCGCCGAGGTCCACAGTGCTGGACTCTACGTTGTCCACCCCATCGGAAAACACGACGACACCAGCCAACGGTCGCTGCCGCGCGGTGGACAATACCTTGTCCAGATTTTCCTGCAAGGCTGTGGTTTGACCGTTGGCCGTGAGTCCATTAACGTCTGTAATCACGTCACTGTCAGTCGAAAAAGAGAGGATTTCGGTTTGATAGCGCGCCGACAAGTCTTCTATCAGGTCGGTACGGTCTATTTCATTGGTCACACGTTGCAATCGGGTTTGTGTCGAGGCTGAATCAGAGGCATCAACCAGACTCATACTAAGTGAACTATCAAGCATCAAGCTCACCGCGTTTTCACCGCTTTGAACATCTTCCACCCGCAACGATGGTTGCCAGAGCATGCTTAACAAGGTAACAGCTGTCACCATCTGCAAAAACCACAGGCATATCTTTTTGGGAAGAGCAAGATCGGATGCCAGAAGACCGGCTGCGAGAACCAGCGCTACCAGAACAACCAACACCGACAGCGCGGTCAGCGGCCATCCCGAGGCAAAGAACCACTCCGCTTCACGGTAGGTTTGCAGCGGATACTTTGTCAGATAATCTAGCATTAGTTAGTAAAAAGGAAATGGACTCGCTTGCTATTAGAGTTTCAATGCGTTAACGCATATAAAACATAGTTAGTGCCAATTCTATAGGCCATTGCAGAAAAGGCTGCAGGATATCGACTGTCATCAGCGTGTTCCCAGGCATCCCCAAGGTCCATATTAAAGTTTATCGCCACCATTATGCGGTTGTTGTCATCGAAGATACCACGCCAACGCTCAACTGTGCCGCCATATTCCGAGGTCCTGTTGTTCATCAGCGGGCGAATACCGGGTATTTGCTCTCGCTCTCCCAACTCATAAAGCATATGGAATATTTCAGTGTCGTCTTCCATATCAACAATCGGCCGACCCGGGAACACCTTCTTCATCGACGCAGCAAACTGCTGCCACTGATACACACCGTGAAAATCATCAACCATCAGGAAGCCACCACGCAGCAGGTATTCCCGCAGCTTTGCGGCTTCAGCCAAGTTCAGTGTTAACGCTCCTACTTCCACAGCATAAAGCCAGGGATAATCAAAAATATCGTCATTACTGAAATCGACCAATCGTCCTTCCAGGTCCACATCAATACGGGTAAGACGACGCAAGCCACGTGTAAAATGGTGTTCTGCTTCCGGCCAGTCGGCCTGCCAACGCGGCCACCCTCCTTCCCCCGACCCAGAGTAGACAAGTCTGGCGAAAGAAAATTCATGAGAACTCCAGATAAGGTCAGCTGCATGAGCCCCGGAAGCGGGCAAAAATGTGCCAAGCAACAGGCTGAAACCGGCAAGCGATGCGGAAACCCGTGTGAAAATATAACCAGCACCCGGACAAGACGGCGGGTTAAAACGATTGACCTTGAAAAGGCCAGGCAAGCCGGCGAACGTCCTTTGCGCATCCCGGATGATGGATCGGGCTCTCATACACCCATGATACCCGATCATCACAAATCAGGAGCTTACATCATTGCCAGCCAATATTGCCCTGCACTACATCAGGGCAAAGTTTCAGAATGGTTTTAGAAAACCGCAGCAAGGTGACAACATTCCCGGTGCTGTTTAGCTTGCTTTGCGTTTCAAAGCCATAACCACACCACGACGCGGCATCATTTCATCAAAGTGAACCGGTGCCCAACAGCCTTCATCCAGAATCCGGTTTGCCGGCACTCCAGCATCAACCAATTCCTGGAGTACCCGCTTGGAACGACCCAGTGCCAGCAACTGATTTCCGTTATCCAATTGCGTGTTACCGTGCGAACAACCAATGACCGAAAACAAATCGGTGCTCTGCTCAAACAAAGACGCCATTGATCGAATCTTCTGCCGAACCGAATCTGTCATATGCAGGGAGTCATTCGGGAACACCAACACAGTTTTCTCAACCGCCTCATAGCCACGGGTGAAAGCTGCGAAATTCGATCTTCGGGTTTGATACATATTAACTCTGCGCACCGAAGCAAGATCTTGCGGCAGATCTGCAGCAATGGCCTGCTCCTCCTCTGTGGCCTGCACTTGAACCAGTGACGGCACAGTAGCGTTCGAGTTGGTGGTGACTTCGGCACTGAACGGGTCCGAATCTTCATTGAGCAAGTCGGCACCCGCAAGCTTGCTATTGGAAACCGTGCCTGCCGCACCGGGAATACCAGACACTGTCAGCGGGGAGACGGGACGCAGGTTGCGACCATCTCTTAAATACTCACGCGACAAACTCAGCTCGCCAATCGACAGCCGATAGTTTGCTGCAGAGCCCGATTCATTATGCAGGGAATCGATGCGATAGCTGACATAACGCGGCCCTCCGGGCACCGGGACGCTGTGCAGGGAATAACCGGATTCTTCAAGCAACTTGGCCACCGCTGCACCAAACTCACTCTGCGCAGGCATCATCTGCAGTGGAGCATCCCGGGGGGAAAAACCTTCAATCCCGCTCATCGAACCCAGCATATCGGCCGCAACAAAACTTGCCAGTTGCTGCTCGGGATCGGGTTGCAAACTTTTCCACAAGGAACAGCCACTGAGCAGGGACAGGAGCAATACTCCAACCGCTTTATTCAGAGCAGGCCCTGATCGGCGATTTCGGCTGTGTCGTCGATTAGTGTTCTGCGATATCCCGATGATTGGAAACCAGCGTGACTTCGTTTTGCATGAGTGTCCCATAAAATTGCCCTCCACTTGTTCGCCGATATTGATGTCATCATTGTGTTCAAACGATGCACGAGCTGATTCACCCCCCCGGAAGCGGTAGTCGGGAAGCGGTAGTAAAGACCGGTGACACTGTTCCCAGGTGTGAGATGACGCATTCAGTCCGACTTTGTGGATACCGCAAAAAATCGGTCACTGACAAGATTCGGTTCCATTTCGAGTGGGTTTATGCCGTCAGAGTCGCAATTAGTGGCTCCTGAATTCGAATACAGGCTTATACTTCTACTAATTGAAATTCATTGCCTGGAAGGAATCGAGAGCAAGCTAGTCAAACACAATAAAAGCATTATAATGCTTATATCTTTCAATCTGCTCGGGTCGGCGCAAATTCTTCGGGGTATGCCAACCGGGCGAGACGCCGGAGAAAGTTTTGAAAAAGATTCTTGCTCACCCCACATCGACTTGGTCGAGGTGCTTTAAACCAACACTACCAGGCACTGGTTTGGCCGTTGTTATAGCTGCTTCTCACCTCGGGCCGGTTCATGCTGGAGGATTTGCATTGATTGAGAATGGTGCATCAGGGCTGGGTAACGCCTATGCTGGTGCAGCAGCAGTTTCTGCCGATAGCTCGACTGTCTGGTTCAATCCAGCCGGCATGCTGGAATTAAGTGGTCGCCATCTCTCCGTTGCAGGCCACATTCTGGATGT
>CALFCE010000132.1 GCA_937951215.1 uncultured Granulosicoccaceae bacterium | reverse complement strand
GGTACAGGTAAATGATCCCTACGAGCAGGGAGAACAACCTCTGCGTATTGGCCAGTATGTCAAGGCGTCGATTGCCGGACGTAATCTTGAAGATGTATTTGTCATCCCACGCTCGGCGCTACGGGAAGATCGTGAAGTGGTTTTGGTGGATTCTGAAAAAAAACTGCGCATCCAGCCGGTGACCGTTGCATGGGCGGATGATACCGTGGCAGCGATATCCGACGGTCTCAATGCGGGTGACGTTTTGACCACTACACCTCTCGGCGCGGTTGCCAGTGGTACGCCGGTGCGTGCGACCATCGACGGCGTTGCACCTCCACCTCCCCAGCGAGGCCAGGGTCGTGGCCAGGGTGGGGGCCAGGGCGGGGGCCAAGGTGGCGCGCAGAGTGGAGGTAAGCCGTCAGGCAAACCGGACCAGCAAGGCGGTGGCGATGGCAAGCCGTCACCAGCAGCAGGTGGTACCAATGCCAATGCCAATGCCAATGCCAATGCCAATGCCAATGCCGACCCGCGTGCCCGCATGCAAGAATTGAAAGCGATTTTAGAGTCCGGTGGCTCGATACCGGAGGCGGACAAGGAACGCATACGTCAACGAATAGCCAGTGGTGGTCGGGTTCCTCCATGGGCTCGTGAAGCGGTAAAGTAAAGGAGTCTGACGATGCACGGTTTGATTAACTGGTTTGCCCGCAACAGTGTCGCTGCCAATTTATTGTTGATAGGGATAGTGGTTCTTGGCCTGCATTCGCTGACTAAATTACCGCTGGAAGTGTTTCCGAGTTTTTCCCGCGAAGCCGTTAGTATTAGGGTTGCCTTTCGAGGAGCTTCACCTGCAGAGGTTGAAGAAGGCGTTACCATCAAGATCGAAGAAGCCATACAGGATCTTGAAGGCATAAAGAAAATGGTATCGACTGCCTCCGAGAGCAGTGGCTCGATCAATGTCGATGTTGCCAAGGGCTATGACCCGCAAAAACTGGTTGACGAAATCAAACAACGTGTCGATCAGATCGGCACTTTCCCGTCAGAAGTAGAAGCACCCGCGATCTATATTCCCTCTCGTACACGGGATGTCATCAGCGTCGTGGTAGCCGGGAACATGACCGAGCTGGAACTGAGATCGCTTGCCAATCGGGTACGCGATGATATCGAGGCTTTGCCCGACGTTTCCTCGGTTGCACTGTCGGGAACACGCGATTATGAGCTCTCGATCGAGCTGCCTGCCCAAGTCCTTCAACGCTACGATCTGACACTGGCTGATGTCGCTCGTGCTATTTCCAACTCTTCAATCGATATGGCCGGTGGCGCGATTCGGACTACCGGTGGTGAGGTGCTGTTGCGCACCAAAGGCCAAGCCTATACTGCTGATGATTTTGAGAAGGTCGTTGTGGTGTCTAGAGCAGATGGCACACGACTGACGCTGGCGGATCTGGCGCAGATCAATGACGGTCTGGATGACCGTGCGCTGGAGCAACGTTACAACAGCCAGCGCAGTATCGAAATTGATGTTTTCAGGCAAGGTAGTGAAAGTGCCATCAAGGTGGCTAACCAGGTTAAGGATTATCTCGAAACCGCCCAGGCTACGATGCCGCCTGGGGTTACTCTGGGCTATTGGCGTGACAGTTCCAGGGTAGTCAAAGCCCGTTTGAACACCCTGGTCAAAAGTGCGGTGCAGGGCAGTATCCTTATTCTGTTGTTGTTGACTTTGTTTCTGCGATTCTGGGTGGCCATCTGGGTGTTTGTTGGCGTACCGGTATCCATATTGGGTGGCATCGCGATGATGCCGATCATGGGCGTCACCATAAACCTGCTTAGTTTGTTCGCGTTCATTCTGGTGCTTGGGATTGTTGTTGATGACGCCATTGTTACCGGAGAGAACATCTATACGCGAATGCGGGAAAACCCTAACCGGCTGGATGCTGTGATACAGGGTACCCATGAGGTTGCCGTGCCCGTGACATTCGGCGTCCTGACAACCGTCGCGGCTTTTACACCATTACTGATGATCGAAGGAGTTCGAGGTCAAATATTTGCGCAGATTCCACTGATTGTCATCCCGGTGCTGCTGTTTTCTCTGGTGGAGTCCAAGCTGATTCTACCGTCTCACATGAGCCATCTGAATTTCCACAAGAAAACCAGACCGAATATTTTTGCGCGTATGCAACACAGAATTGCAGACGGGTTTGAGTGGTGTATTGAACATCTCTATCAGCCAGTTCTGGCCTTGGCGCTGCGATTCCGTTACACAACACTGGCTATTTTTATCGCTGTGTTGATGATCGTGCAAAGTATGGTTAGTGCAGGCCATATCCGTTTTATTTTCTTTCCAAGAATTCAGAGCGAAGTTGCACAAGCCAGCCTGGTGATGCCACAAGGCACCCCGTTTGAAACCACGCAGGCGCATATCGATCGAATAACCAAAGCAGCTGAAACGCTGAAAAACAAACACGTAGATCCCGATACCGGTGAGAGCGTTATTCTGGGCATCATGTCCACTGCCGGCTCTGCAGGTCGCGGAGGCCGAGGCTCTCATGTGGGACGGGTGATGTTTGAAATTGTGCCTCCGGAAGAACGTACTCTGGCGATCACCAGCCGTGAGCTGGTTGGGGAGTGGCGTCGCGAAATTGGAGCGATTCCTGGAGCCAAGGATATAAACTACCGTGCCGAGATCGGGCGTGGCGGCAGTCCCATTGATATAGAAATTTCCGGTTCGGATTTTGCGCGTATGGAAACCGTTGCCGAACTGTTTAAAGCCGAGTTGCGAAACTACCCGGGCGTTCTGGATGTGACTGACTCATTTGAAGGGGGCAAACAGGAAATTCAGCTGGATATTAAACCCCAGGCTCAGCAGTTGGGGATAACCCGCTCGGATCTGGCTGCACAGGTGCGTCAGGCCTTTCTTGGCTTCGAAGTACAAACAATCCAGAGAAACCGTGATGATGTCCGGGTAGTGGTGCGATACCCGGAATCCGAACGTCGATCACTCACTAATCTCGAACAGATGCAGATCAAAGCGCCAAATGGATCTTATGTTCCGTTTTCGGCCGTCGCTGATGCCAGTATGGGGCGTGGGTTTACCACGATAAAACGGGTTGACCGCCGACGCGCGCTCAATGTTACCGCTGATGTGAACAAGCAAACCGCGAATCTGGAGGGGATAAAGGAGGACTTGCAAGCGTTTGCCGATGCCAATCTTGATCAATTTCCGGACATACAGGTAGCCCTTGAAGGCGAGGCTCGAGAGCAACGGGAATCGTTCGGCAGCCTGCGAACCGGTTTGATGTTTGTATTGCTGGTGATTTACACCCTGTTGGCGGTACCCTTTCGATCATATTTACAACCCATTATGGTCATGCTGGTTATTCCCTTTGGTGTTGTCGGTGCCATCATTGGCCATATGATCATGGGCATGAACCTCAGTATCATGAGCTATATGGGGATGCTGGCTTTGGTTGGTGTGGTCGTTAATGACAGCCTTGTATTGGTGGATTATGTCAACCGCAGGAGACGTGAAGGTACTGAGTTGTTTACCGCAGTACGTACTGCAGGGGTTGCCCGTTTCAGAGCGGTTATTCTGACTTCGCTGACAACCTTTTTTGGTTTGATACCGCTTATTTTCGAAAAAAGTACACAAGCACAGTTTCTGATTCCGATGGCTGTTTCCCTGGGTTTCGGGATCCTGTTTGCAACCTGCATTACGCTGGTGTTGATCCCTGTCAACTATCTGGTACTGGAAGATATCAAGGGGCTATTCAGCAAGAAAGCCCGCGAGGCGCAGAAGGGACGGCCTGTGGTCACCAGAAAAGTCGCCAAAGCGACCGGCCAGGGGCGCTAAAAAAACAGCTTACTTTTTCGGTGCAAACTCTTCAAAGCACCAATGTTGCCAAGCTCTTCGCTGAGCCCGTTCCTTGGGTTGGCCGCTGGTGTTGGTGGTTAGCTTGATAAAGTTGATATCAGCCGTTGCCAGTTCGAGTTCTTTCTTGCGGCCGGGATGATTCCATGATCTGCAAAGGTAGGAACCATAGCCGCGTCTGATCAGGTCAGATTTGTAAGAATTAACTCTGCCCAGAAATTTTCTCCATCGATAACCTTCATAAACAGGGTAGATGTAGTCCGGCACGGTCCAGTCCGGTTTGCGCCAGTCTCGTGAACCCGGGGTTGATTTCGGATTGATATTGTTCAGATCGACGGTGCTGCCATCTCTTAATTTACCGACGATAACCGGATAAAGAGAATAGGTTAGCGGGAAGGGTGCAAACATATTCCATTTTTGATCAAGCCTGGTAATCCGTTTGGCGACATCAACATGCCGGGGTACTTTAAGGTCCACGGTACTAAGCCCGGCGATGTTGACAAAGGTAATGACGTAAAGAAAAAACGCAGCGGCAGCCTGAGCCAACACTGTCGGTTTGAGTCTTATGTTGGTGTAGGGTAGAAATCGTTCAGTAACCAATCCCATACGCTGCCGGTTTCGGCCGATCCAGCCGTAAAGCCGATCACCCTGATTCATCAGCCCGGGCAACTTCATCAGCCAACCCAGTGGTTTGAATATCGGGCTTTGCGACAGTAAAAATTGCAGTGCTGCCCATCTTGTATGGCTTTTTCCGTCGGGGCCGACGACTACCCAGGAATCGTGTTCCTGCATGATCTGGTATTGATCGGGGAATTGTTGGGCTGGCAGTATACGAGAAGCAGAGGGCAGTAAAAATTCACGTAGCACCAGGCAGGTTTTTTTACAGAACTCACAACCCTGATCAAAAAACAGCTGTGTTTCGGCTCGTGTCTGGCGTTTCCGTGTGTTGGCCAGCCACGCCCAGACAACGCCCGGGATTAACAGGGTCAGAGCTGCGAAATCGACAAGCGGGAAGATACCGATATGCAACATGAGTATGAAACTGACATGCAGCGAATAAAGACAGAGTAGCGCTATTATTCGCAGTGGGAGATGAAACCATGGGCTCAGGGCGATAACGGGCGCTGCAAATTCCACCACCATGACATACCAGGTGCCGAAAGTCAGAAAGGCCGGGAACTCACGTATCCATGCTCCAATAGGGGTGGCGAAGTGCTGCAGGCTGACCGCATAGAAGGCACCGGTCATATCCACACGCCAGGCATCTCCGGTTTTCAGGAACGCTGTGAAAAAATAGAGGTACAGCACCTGCAAAATCACAGCGACGGTCGCGACTGAAAAGTACTGATTGTTAGTGTCCACACTGGACAGCCAGCGAGCTCGGGACCAGAAAAGCGAGCCGTTCAGCGGGGCGGGTTGGTAGTCAGCCTGACGGCTTCCCTGATGCTGCCAGGCTGGTGCCGAGTTGGCATCATTGTGCCGCGAGGTCGACAAGGCTGCGTCTACTGAGAAGCGGGCATTGAGTGGCAGGAACATCGCCCAGAAGGTCAACACCGCAATCAATTCATCACCACCTTGCAGGATAAATACATTGCGATTAATAATTGATACGGTCAGTATCCAGCAAAGCACCGCCATCAGGCGAGTCCGGTAACCGATAATCAGGCAGCAGCAAACCACTGCAGCCAGAATAAACAAAATACCCTGGAACCACCATTGCCCGCTGGCGGCATGCAATGACCAATGTAATTCGTTGGTTGCCTTCAGCCAGTTAGAGCGAGTCAAAACCCCGGCGTCGGTATAAAAGTCGATGAGATCGAACGAGCGAATGAGCAGGTCGGTCAACAACACCAAACCGAGAGTAATTCTGAATAGCGCGATAGAGCGCAGATCAATAGAAAAAGCAGCTTTCAGGCGTTGGGATAAATCCATCCGCCAAGTATATCCTCAAAACAGAGTTTTTGAGGATACTCAAACCAATCCTGGCCAGTACTGTCCGGAGCTATTCAGCTGCTGAAGCGGGTACAAGGCTTGGACGATTCCCTGGGCCAATTCCCCGGGGCTAATTTCCAGGGGCTAATTTCCAGGGCTATTTCCTTCGGGCCGTATTCTGTCGAGGCGTTTACCTCTAGGCCGTTTTCTGATTCTCGGCCAGAAACATCCAGGTCTCTACGATGGTATCGGGGTTGAGTGACAGACTACTGATGCCTTGTTCCATTAACCATTGTGCGAGGTCCGGGTGATCGGATGGCCCCTGACCACAAATACCAACATACTTGCCTTGCGCATGAGCTGCGCTGATCGCGTTATTGACCAGCTTTTTGACAGCCGGATCCCGTTCATCAAATAAATGCGCGATCAATCCGGAATCGCGATCAAGACCCAGTGTCAGCTGGGTCAAATCATTGGAGCCAATGGAGAATCCGTCAAATTTTTGCAGGAATTCTTCTGCCAGTATGGCGTTGCTGGGAACTTCGCACATCATCACGATGCGCAGGCCATTCTCTCCCCGCTTCAAGCCGTTGTCTGCCAGCAGCTCAAGTACCTGATCAGCTTCCTCCAGCGTGCGAATAAAGGGCACCATTAGCTCTATGTTAGTCAGCCCCATGGTGTCTCTGACGTGTTTGAGCGCTCGACACTCGAGTTCGAAACATTGCTGAAACGAGGAAGAGATATACCGAGCAGCACCGCGAAAGCCGATCATCGGGTTTTCTTCATCCGGCTCGAAGAACTCTCCACCGACCATATTGGCGTATTCATTACTTTTGAAATCCGATAGACGGACAATGACAGGGTGAGGGTCAAAGGCTGCCCCCAGTGTAGCCACGCCTTCAACTATCTTGTCGACGTAAAACTGCGTTGGATCAGGGTATCCTGCCACGCGTTCATCGATTGCCGTCTGAACGGCTTCAGGCATCGACTCATACTCGAAAAGAGCCTTTGGGTGGATGCCGATAGTTTTGCTGATAATAAATTCAAGCCTTGCCAGACCAATCCCGGCATTGGGCAGCTGGCTGAATCCAAAAGCACGTTCGGGATTGCCTATGTTCATCGTCAATTTGAACGGGAGTTCAGGCAAATTATCGAGTCGAGTCTCGGTCACTTCAAAAGGAATGGCAGATTCATACACCAAACCGGTATCACCTTCCGCGCAACTAACCGTTACTTCAGATCCCTCGTCGAGACTCGTTGTCGCGTTGTTGCAGCCGACAACGGCGGGGACGCCAAGCTCTCGAGCAATAATGGCTGCGTGACAGGTTCGGCCACCGCGGTTGGTAACAATAGCTGATGCTTTTTTCATTACCGGTTCCCAGTCCGGATCGGTCATGTCTGTGACCAGTACATCACCCTCCTGTACCTTGCCAATATCAGCGATGCCCGGCACGATCCTGACCTTGCCGCTGCCAATGCGCTGACCGATGCTGCGACCACTGACCAGGACTTTGTGGTGATCGGCGTTGAGTGAATAGCGCTTGATCACGTTGCGATTGTTTTGAGACTCCACGGTTTCGGGCCGCGCCTGCAAGATGTAAAGCTTGCCATCGTTGCCGTCTTTTCCCCATTCAATATCCATCGGTCGGCCATAGTGTTTTTCAATGGTGATGGCCATTCGAGCGAGGCTGGCGACGTCGTCGTCGGTGAGCGAGAACCGGTATTGATCTGTTTCGGGCACATCGACTGTGGCGACTGATTTCGCGTCATCGAACACCATCTTGATTTTCTTTGAACCGCGGTTGCGACGCAACAACGCTGGCAGGCCTTTTTCAAGTGTGGGTTTGTGCACATAGAATTCATCGGGGTTGACTGAACCTTGAACGACACATTCCCCGAGCCCCCAGGATGACGTTACGAAGACCACATCTTCAAACCCGGATTCAGTATCAATTGAGAACATAACACCACTTGCACCCAGATCACTGCGCACCATTTGCTGGATACCTGCCGACAAGGCAACATCGGCGTGTTCAAAGCCCTGATGAACCCGATAGGAAATAGCACGGTCGTTGTAGAGTGAAGCAAATACTTCGCGTATGCGATGCAATACATCGTCAAGCGACATCACATTGAGAAAAGTTTCCTGCTGTCCGGCGAACGATGCCTCTGGTAGATCTTCAGCTGTAGCCGACGAGCGAACCGCTACGCTCAAGCCATCTGTCGCATCGGACTGCATCTGCTGGTAGGCATGAGTTATGGCCTTGACCAAGGCTACTGGTAGTTCTGCATCCATAACCCATTGCCGGATGCTTGAACCCGCCTCGGCCAGTTCCGCGACATTGTCAGTATCCAGCGCCTGCAAACGCTGATTGATGCGTTCCTCCAGATTGTTTTCAGTCAGAAACTCCCGGAAGGCTTCGCTGGTGGTAGCAAAGCCATTGGGCACCTGGATACCTGCAGAAGACAGATTGCTGATCATCTCTCCGAGAGAGGCATTTTTTCCGCCTACCTCGGGTACCTGCTGCATATCAAGTTCATGAAACCATCGAACGTATTTTTCCACAGTAACTCCGCGTTTCAGATTGCTTGGGTTGCGATCGATTGCCGCTATACTATCTCATTGGCCCGTCTAGAGAATATCGGCATCAGCAGGCAATAATTTTAGCCCCTGTTCGGTTCACGCTCTCTCTTTGCCTAGTCGTGCCTACCAGCTCCCGATTCAGCTGTTTCGGGGTCGAAACAAAGGACATGAAGCATAATGATGCATTTTATGTGTGATCGGTTGGGGGCATGACATGAGTATTCGCCACGCCTATGTGGTGTCAGACCGAACCGGCCTGACAGCTGAGGCAATGGCTCACAGTTTGTTGAGCCAGTTTCCCGACATCAGATTTCAGACCGAGACGGTACCCTTCGTCGACAGTATCGAGCGCGCCGAGGAGCTCGTGACCAAAATCAACGAAGCAACGAGTCAGTCAGGGGTCAGGGCGCTGGTGTTTGTGACTCTCGTTGATGACAGTATTCGGGATATCATCAATGGCTCCAATTCTGTTGTTTTTGACCTGTTCGATACTTTTATCGGGCCTATGGAAAAAGAGCTTGCGATGGATTCCTCGCACTCAGTGGGAAAATCCCATGGGGTGGTGGATACCAAGGCTTACACATCGCGGATCGGAGCGGTAAATTTTGCGTTGCAGACTGATGACGGGCTTGAGACCGAGCATTATAATCAGGCCGAGCTGATTATCGTTGGGGTATCCAGGTGCGGCAAGACGCCAACATCGCTGTATCTGTCCTTGCAATACGGAATCTACGTTTCCAACTACCCGTTGACCGACGACGAGCTGAACCACAAGCGATTGCCGGACGCACTGATTCGACATCGTGAAAAGGTGTTTGGGCTGACCATCGATCCATTCCGCTTGTTGCAAATACGGCAGGAGCGTTATCGTGGAGACAGTTACAGCTCTGCCAATGCCTGCCAGACAGAAGTAGCGCAAGCCGAGAATATATTCCGAACGGCGCGCATTCCGTATATCAATACCACCAAGATGTCGGTGGAGGAAATTGGTGCTACCATCATGCATCGGAGCGGGCTGCATCGACGAATTTAGCGTGAGTCGCAGGCTGTGTTTTAAATATTGTCGTTGAAATGAAATGTTTATCCTGATTGGTATATTGTCGTTTGGTGGTGCTGCTTTGGTCCGCTGGTGGATGACGAAAACCTATTCGCGCTGGAAGCAGGTGCCCAATGCCATTGCAGCCAACGGTCATACCATTGCGCGACATATACTCGACAATAACGGTTTGCAAAATGTCCAGCTGGAAGTCTCCGCAGGTCAGCTTAGCGATCACTACATTCCCAGCCAGAAGCGATTGCGTTTGTCCCAGGCGATAAACAACGAGTCTTCGGTCGCATCGATAGCCGTTGCTGCTCATGAATGCGGGCACGCTTTGCAAGATGCAACGGGATACAAGCCTCTTAAACTCAAGGCTGTCCTGATGCCGATCGCGGCTCTGGGTAACCAGGCTGGCTTGTTAATGGCGCTGGGCGGTGGGTTTATGGGTAGTCACTCGTTGGTGAATACCGGTATGTTGTTAATCTGTGGCGGGATTTTGATGCAGTTGTTGACTTTGCCGATCGAATTTGATGCCAGTAAGCGCGCCTTGAAGGAGTTGACCCGGCTCAGGCTCGTTGATGACAAGGATTATGACGGGGCCAAATCGATGTTGTTTGCAGCTGCACTGACCTATGTGGCCAGCGCAGC
>CALFCE010000131.1 GCA_937951215.1 uncultured Granulosicoccaceae bacterium | reverse complement strand
CGGGTCAAACTCAGATTTTGACGGCCACTTTGATGTTTTAAAGATTATTTTGAAGCGGCTGGAGGTTACCGAATAGTGAAGTGTGAATCGACTATTTCAATAGTGAATAAACTGACAAAATTCGCTGGCCTGATTCTTTGTTTGACAGTGGTGCAAGTGGCCCAGGCTCAAAACAGGGCTTCCAATTGGACTTTTTCTGGAGATGGTGAAATATATGGTAGCAATGCCATAAAAAACGGGGTACACGCAAGTCTGTATTTTGACCCACAGACCTATTCTGTTGGCCCGATTGCTGAGCGTTACTTTCTAAACCCCACAGATACGATTCGATTGAGTGGCTATCAGGAAAGCATTAGCGACCCGGTATTAGGATATGGATCTGATGGAATGGATAGTCTCTTCAGCTATTCACGCGTAGCTGGAAAACATATTTTCACACCATCAGTATTTTATACTGACTACGAGAGCTTAACGACCTTGGGTGCCGGTATAAGGTATTCGTATCTGCTGGGTCTGGGTGCTCAGGCCTTTATAGGTGCCGAAGCCGGTAGAGAAGAGCTAGCATCCGGTACGTCAACATCATCCAGCCTGGATTTGGGGTATCGAAAACTATGGCAGTATATCAACGGGAAATCTTTTGCAGCCAGTGTGCAGCTAGGATACACGCGTTCCAGAAATGAATCGCGTGCGTTTTCCATATTCGAATTTGACACACAGCTAGACTATTATTTCAATAGTCGATGGAGTGCGGGGATTGGTTTGAGGCAAACGGCTTCCGATGTACCAGTACACCAATCATTTGGCCTCAGGTTGTCGACGGAATACTTTTTCACGAATTGGTTCAGTGCAAATTTCAAAGTACTCTTAGAGGACTATTTGCCAAAATCGAGTTTACTGTTGGGTTTCACGATATACTTTTAACCTTATTGCTTACTGCAACGAGTGTTTGAAACAACCTTGGCTTAGAGTAAATATTAACGCATCACCATGGATTCAGGAAATTTCACCCTATGAGTCTTCATGCCACCCCGCTCTCTCATTCAAACCCTGACTTTTGCGCAGAAATTAACAGTGTTGATATTGCCAATGGTGTGTCTGAGGCCGAATGCCATTGGTTAGAAAAGGCCATAGAACGCTATGGGGTACTGGTGTTCCGTGATCAGGTCATCAATGACGAACAACAGTATGCATTTTCGGAAAACTTCGGCCCGATGGAGCTCGCGACCGGTGATGTGACGGCACACACGGATCGACGTCTATCGATGAAGGTCAATGATATTTCCAATCTGGATAAAGATGGCAAGGTGTTACAACGTAGTGACAAGGCGCGCCTGTTTGGACTTGGCAACATGTTGTGGCATTCCGATAGCTCGTTCAAAGCTGTGCCGGCACGTTACTCATTGCTGTCGGCCAGAGTGCTTCCCGAGCAAGGTGGCAATACTCAATTTGCCGATATGCGTGCTGCCTGGGATGCACTTGAAGAAGATATGCAACAGGAATGTGAGCCGCTGATCTGCCAGCACAGCCAGCTGTTCTCTCGGGCAAGCCTTGGGTTTGAAGATTTTACTGACAAGCAAATTCAGGAGTGGCAACCGGTAGAACAACGGCTTGTACGAAAACACCCTGGTAGTGGAAGACGCTCCCTGTTTTTATCTTCGCACATTGGGGGTATAAACGGTTGGCCGGTGCCTGAGGCCCGGATGTTTATCCGTGATCTTACTGAACATGCGACACAACCGCAGTTTGTCTATACCCATCATTGGATGCCATGGGATCTTGTCATGTGGGATAACCGCACAACCATGCATCGAGCTCGACGATACGATCATACCCAACCACGAGACTTGCATCGCACAACCGTGTCGGATGAATATTCCAGCCTGGAAACAATCCAGACTGGCAAAACTACTCCTTTGCGCACCTGAGTTTCGGGTGAAGGGTAATTTATTGCAGAGCATCGAGATCGGCGTAGAAAGATTTGGAATTCTCGTAAAGTTGATCAAATGTCGGCATCATCCTGTCGTACAGATCTGCCAATTCGGAGTCGGGCTTAAGTTCCCTGTCGTAGCGCACCATCTTTTTGATTGCCGCGTCAATATCGGGATTATCGCCAACAGCAACAGACATTAACACCGCAGCACCGACAACTCCGCATTCCAATTCCTCTGGAACCAGATAGGGTACGTTGTACATGCTGGACTTGATTTTAAGCCAGAGATCAGATTTTGCCCCTCCACCGGCAGCGACAATAGCGTCGGGACGGCCTCCCTCCCCTTGCACTGACGCCAGCTTATGTCGCACAGAAAAGGCTACACCTTCCAGCACAGCTCGATGCAACTCCGCTACACCGTGAGAGGCAGTCAAACCAAAAAACTGTGCTCTACTGTTCCGCGCGTCCCCAAAACGTTCGCCGACAAGATAGGGCAAAAAGAAAAGTCCATTCGATCCTGCAGTTGCCCGCCCGGCTAAATCGGCAACTTCCTGGTAGCTTCTTCTGTTTTCATGGAATGCTCTGCGTGCCCAGCGAACAGCATCTCCACCGGCATCAAGCAGCGTGAGGCTACCCCAGTCATCAGCTACAGAACGTATATTTGAGACATCGCTGCGTATAATCGGATTCTGATGCATCACGGTGATGATGGTGGATGTGCCCGTAACATCAGAGGCAAGGCCCGGTCGGGTGACGGCGGAACCCAGCAAAGCCATCGGATAGTCTCCCGCTCCAATAAGCACGGGTATGCCCTCACTCAACCCCAGGCTATTTGCTGCGGAGGGTTGCAAATTCCCTACGATCTCCGATGGAGCCAGAATCGGTGTCAGCAGTGAACGGTTTACCCCCGTTAAAGAGAGCAATTCATCGGACCAGTCATTAGTACTGCAATCCATAAGAAAACTCATGGATGCCTCGGTCCAGTCTTGTGCCCGATTATTGGTCAGTTTAAAGTTGATGTAATCTTTGGGCATTAAAAGAGTCGACGCATTGTCCAGCGACGTAGCATCGTTTTCCGCAATCCACATCAATTTAAAAGCAGGCCAGGCAGGAGATGGAATATTGCCTGTTTTTTCAAGGTAGGAGGAAGACGGATGATGTTTTTCAAATTGTTCTACTTGCGGTAGCGAACGTTTATCGTTCCACAACAATGCCGATTCACGGGCCAGTTCACCATCATCGTCTATAAGTACCGAGCCATGCATTTGCCCGCAGCAACAAATTGCCGACACCCTGTGTTTGGCATTGTCTATGGAGTTAACAACATCCTGAACAGTTTCGATGGTGCCATTCCACCAATCTGACGGCCGTTGTTCTGACCAACCAAATTGAGGAACAATTTGTTCGTGTTCTTTACTGGATATTTTTAGAATGTTGCCTGTCTGATCGACCAGCGCGGCACGGACACTACCGGTTCCAACATCAATCGCAAGATAAAGATCGCGCATGGACTAGATTCACCGTTGAATAATGTGGTCAACGTGGAGATGAGGCCAGCTTTTCAATTGCCAAATACCCATGACTTAAACATGAAGCTGCAGCTAACCCGTCAACAGGCCTTTGGGGCCTTTTTACTGTAAAATCATAGCATGACATCCGTTATCCGACATTTTCCCAAGAGGGCGTTATATGGAGATGGTAGAGCCGAGTAGTCACCGCGTCGACATTGAACAAGGCATATTGGATGGTGCCTCGGGGCGGTATATAAAGAAACTCAAGGATTTAAGCGGCCTTTATGCAGATCAGGAAGCATACGATTCCGCGCTCCGCTCAAACGCTGAATCTGTCGTCTATGAAGTTACCGATCAGCGCCCTGTTGCGCATTCAGGTGATTTGATCTTTGGTGTTACCTGTATGCAACCCGGCAAAATCGGAGATGAGTTTTATATGACGCGTGGACATATTCATGCGCGTTCCAATCGGCCAGAAACATACTACGGAGAAAACGGAACAGGATTGATGTTATTGGAATCACCTGCCGGCGAAATCAGAATCGTGGAGATTTCCCCCCGAATTATGTGTTATGTACCTCCTCTGTGGATTCACCGATCCATTAATGTTGGCGATAAACCCTTGGTAATGAGTTTTTGCTATCCGTCTGATGCAGGGCAGGATTATGAAGTAATACAACGATCCGGTGGCATGAGAAGTCGGATTGTGAGCAATGACAAGGGAGGATGGAAAGAAGTGGATAATAAAAGCTACAAGCCAAGAGGAGACAGTGACATTGCCGCGATCCTCGCAACTGCTGATACACATTCCTGATGATCTCGTTTTTTGCCACCGATCTCTGTTGCCCTTTGCAAGGCAGGCACTTATGGCCAAATTCATAACACACCGGACAAGACGAGCATCATGAATTATCAGAGTGCGGATAAACCAACACTGTACTTTATCGGTGTTACCACAGCACAAAGTTCCATCATGCGAGTGTTTCCTGAATGGGCAAAGTTTCTGGATCTTGGAGATGTAGCTATCAAGGGGGTAGATTTCCCAATTCATGCCAGCGCTGACGCGTATCGTGAAGCTGTCAGCTTTATCAAGTCAGATCCGATGTCCAAAGGGGCTCTGGTAACGACACACAAGCTGGATCTTTATGATGCCTGTAAAGACCAGTTCGATCTTATAGACACTCATGCCAAACTAATGACAGAAGTCAGTTGCATTTCCAAAAAGGAACAGCTGCTGGCTTGCAATGCCAAAGACCCAATATCATCGGGTCTGGCTATTGACGGATTTTTACCCGATGATTTTTTTGCAAACAATGATGGAGCTTTGTTTTGTATCGGTGCTGGTGGATCCACTCTGGCAATCACATGGCACTTACAGCAAATGTCGCGCAAAGCGAATCGTCCAGCTCGCATGGTTGTGTCAGATAAGAGCCAAACCCGATTGGAACATATTCAACGGTATCACCAAGAGGCCGGTGTTGATATACCAGTCGAATATGTTCTTGTACAAAATTTAGGCGACAACGCTAACGTACTGTCATCCCTGCCCTCACATTCGTTTGTTATCAATGCCAGTGGTGTGGGCAAAGATACACCGGGCTCTCCGATATCAAACGCTGCTCTATTTCCGGAGAATTCAGTGGTTTGGGATCTGAACTATCGGGGTGAGCTCTTGTTCTTGAATCAGGCACGCGAGCAGCAAAAGGCTCGATCGCTACAGGTGAAAGACGGCTGGACCTATTTTCTTCATGGCTGGACACAAGTGATCGCCGAAGTTTTTCATGTGGATATTCCAACCAGCGGAGTTGATTTTGACCGGCTTGGAGAAATTGCTCTTGAGGTGGGTAAGCCTGAAACCCGGTAACGTTCCACCGCCATCATGTTGTGCTGCCAACTACATGGATGTAACAGAAAATCTACTCAGGAAGTTCTATTCCCACTTGATTGACAATAGCTTGATAATGTTCTGGTCGACGATGGCGTTCAAAATCAAAAACCGACCGTCTTATGTAAGCACCCAATTCAAGGTCGCAACGGTAGACGATAACTTCATCGTCCTCGGACACGGTTTTGGCTACAATTTCGCCGGTGGGGGCCACAATCATTGACCCACCGATCATGTCAAAGCCATCCTCTGATCCACACTTGGCTGACGCCATGACCCACGCTGCGTTTTGATAGGCTGCTGATTGCAAGCAAAGCCTGTGGTGGAACTCTCGAAGATGAACAGGCTCATTGTGGTGAATATTTCGTGATGGTGTGTTGTAGCCCAACATAAAAACTTCCGCGCCTGCTAGTGCCATCACTCGGAAAGTTTCCGGCCAACGACGATCATTGCAAATGCACATGCCGATTCGAGCGGCTGGTGTCTGAAATGTCGGAAAGCCCAAATCGCCAACGTCAAAATAGCGCTTCTCCAGATGCTCAAACTCCGGATCACCCACGGGCTCTATTGTGCCCGGCAGATGGATCTTGCGGTACTTGCCAATGATGGAGCCATCCGGTCCGACCAGGATTGAGGTGTTAAAACGGCGTACCGTACCTGACACCTGAGTTTTTTCTGCGTAACCCAGGTAGAAGCCGATTTTCAAGCGCGCGGCTTCAGCAAATAGCGGTTGCATGGCCTTGGATGGCGTTGCTTCCTCGAAAAACGGGTCGTATTCAGACGGCTTGTCATATACGTATCGCGGAAAAAAGGTCGTTAGCGCCAGCTCGGGAAACGTCACCCAGGTCGCCCCGCGTGACTGGGCTTCAGTGAGCATCTCCACCAGACGTTTGACTGTTTTTTCACGCGAGTCTTGTAAATGCACAGGCCCCATCTGGGCAACAGCAAATCCTTCTTTCCGCACTATTTTGTAAACTCCGTTGCATCAAGCCATGGTGATTATCATTTACCGGCAGGGCAAAGTACAATCGAAATTTAGTGATAGATTGCGATAAAACGACGAGGTTAAGTCGCTTTCAACTTGCTACGATATAAAGGTATGTGGCTGTTCGGTGATTGCCAAACGGTCACAACCGTTCCGTTATCATGAGCGACACGGTATCTTGTGCAGAATCTGGCCGGTCCTGAATTTTTGCCGAGGATTTCCTTATGTCACCTGTTCTCACCTTTCTCCGTCTTCTTGCCGGCTCAATGCTGTTGCTCTCCAACGGGACTTCTGCATTGGCAGATATTCCAGGCTTGCAGGTCAGCGGCAATACGATCAGCTGGACTACTACGGGTTATATGCAGGTACAAAACGCCGATAGTTTTGAGACTCTTTGCGAGGGCAATCAATTGACCTGTATTGTGCCTGCGGGTACCTACATTGTTATTGATCACAGCGCGGGTGTGAGGCAAGAGGGCATAGAAGTGACTGCCATGGCACCTCCGGCTATCAGAGACTACACACTGGTGGAAAACAGGCAAATTCAGCAATCTGCTTTTCCCCTGAACAAATACAGTCTGCGTGCCGAATGCCCGGGAGGCATGATTCCCATTGGCGGAGGTTGCGAGGGCTTGTTGAGCGATGGTACTTTTTCCACCCATAACTTTATGCCCGGATCCGGACACATAGCGCTGACCTTGCGCGCTTTCGTATGCAATTTTGTTGATCTGGAGACCAGTGCCGGTCGTGAGGTACAACTATTGGCTCAGGCCAGCTGCGTTAACGACAGTGATGTCAGGCGGCTAAGCAGCGGCCCGTAGATACAGCCTACTCTACCGAGCCCAGCAAAGAGTCAAGAACTTGTTTTACGTCACTCTCCTGTGACGGGATTCGGGTGACCTGCCGAGCTTTGCCGTCCTGGTCAAGAAAGACAGCCAGACCATCTCTTAATTGATGCCGGTCTGC
>CALFCE010000130.1 GCA_937951215.1 uncultured Granulosicoccaceae bacterium | reverse complement strand
ACTCCGTAAGGAATAGCTACACGCAACATATAAGCATGCAGTTGCAAATAGAGCCCGTTCATCAAGCGAATCGGTTTAAATTCATCTTCGCTGATTTTCCCTTGCAAGCGTCGCTCGACCTGGCTTCGGAATTCAAGGCTGCGCTGCTCGATCAACTGTTGATCAAACTCATCGTAGTTATACATTTGCGACTACTCCCAACCCACTACTGCCTTGCAACATCTCACGGGCTCCGACGCCATCAAATGCACCACCGGGCAACTCGGCAACCGAAAAACGTATTTTTTCCCTGATATGCACCGGATGACCGGATGCGTCTATTCCCACCAGATAAGGATCCAAAACCAGTCCCTGCCGAGCCTGCTCATCGACCAGCTCCAGCAGTTTCGCGGCATCTTGTTGATTTGTGATGATTTGAGCGCGATCAAATGAGGACACCCAGCTTTTTTGGGCATCCAGAAACACTGTCAAGCCACTTTTCAGATCATTAGCCACAATAACCGCCGCATGATCGAAAACCTGTTTTTTCTGCGCTGCCATAAAAGCTCCTTACTCAATTTCTTCTATCCGCTGATAACCCGCTCAGGCCCATCAGCTTACGCGCGCAGAATGGAATAATATTCATTTAATGGCAATATTTTGAGCTATTTAATGTAATATATTCTCTTATAATAAATTTTATTGGAATAATATTCACCAATGTCCGATGTAAGGCAAACGCACCCGGTGATCGACGATACCGACCGGCAAATTCTCAAGCTGCTACAGGCCGATAGCTCCTGGTCCAGTGACAAATTGGCCAAACAGATCGGGATTTCAAAAACAGCCGCCTGGAATCGAGTGCAAAAGCTGCAGCAGCAGGGCGTCATCCGCAAGCAGGTTGTTTTGCTGGATGCCGAAAAGATCGGGTTGGGAGAAACTTTTTTTATTTCAATCAAAACCAACCAGCACAAGGAAGACTGGTTGGTAAAATTTAACGCCGTTGTCAATCGATGGCCGCAGATTACAGAAGCACACCGACTCGCCGGTGATATCGACTATTTATTAAAAGTTCAGGTCAGTTCGACCAGGGAATTCGATCAGCTGTATAAACAGCTGGTTTCGGAAATAGATTTGTACAGTGTGACGTCAAGCCTTTCGATGGAGGTTCTCAAACTGGAAACAGCACTTCCTGTTCTGGGTAATCCGGGCAAGCGACCCGGATGAACACAGCCCGAACAAATCGCGCCCCCAACAAATCACGCAGTGATCTTGCGCACAGGTTCTGATTGTTAGATGGCTTCTAGTTTTTCTGTTTGCGGGGTTCACAAACAAAATCGCGGACAAGCACCTGACCGGCATTGACAAAATAGCCGTCTCGCGATTTCACCAAAGCTGTGATGTTGCCAGTTTGTTCCAACCGGAGTCTGGTTGAAATTTGCGGCCGCACGCCGGCACCAAGACGGAAATTTGCGGCTAGTGGTGAATGATTGCTGTTTACAAGCAAACTGATCGATTCAACGTCGGCAAGATCCGCAGTAACCCTGACCGGGACAATGGCAGCATTCTCTACAGACTCGGGCACGTCAATCAGGATCCGATCAGATTCAACCGCCGCCTGCCCGTCTGCCAGCTCACGCAATACCTGGTTCACATCGCTGGAATCAAACACTTCCGCAGGCCAGCGGGCCCACACTTTAGAAGTGCTGCAAAGTGAAACCATGATGCTGCCAGCAACCAGCCCGCGTTTTAGTATCACACGGCGATCGGGATCCATAATGTTATTCCGAGGAGAGTGCCAGCTTAACAAGCAATTCCGGGACCGCCTCCGCGGCACCAAAGTACTGGCTGATGGATATATCCACATCCGGGTGCAGCTTGACTACTTTTGCAACCTCCTCGGGGATGTCTGATGCAACATGAGCTCCTTTGGCCAGAAAATAAGGTACCACCAACACAGAGGTGGCCCCCCGCTCGATCATGGCTTGAATCCCGTCGGGTATGAGGGGTTCTGCCAGCTCCAGAAAAGCGCAGTCAACCAGATCAAAATTATCTCCTGCCAGTGCAGAGACTTTCTCCGTCAACAACTTGATTTCTTCGTTGGATTGGGCGCGCCGACTACCGTGGGCGACAAGTAACATGGACTTCATGATGGTGTGTTGGTATTGATGTTCGCCTGCTTGATGTGACGGGTGAAAAACGCATGACTACTGTGGTGATACTGTATCGATTCACCCGTGAATATCCCCAAACAATAACAGGAAAAGCGGCTCCGGGTAAATGAAAAAAAACACAGGTCTCAACAACAGCGTCTATATTTTAAGAAGGCTTGTAAAGCGGCTCAGCTGCGTTATATGCTGAAACCGGGCTCGGTCCGCAAAACCCATATCTGAGGAGTTTATATGCAATCACCCGCCGAAATCGTGTTTAGAGATATCCCACGATCGGAAGCTCTGGAAGAAAACATTCTGGAGAAAATTGAAAAACTGGAAAAGATGTACGATCACATTACCAGTTGTAATGTTGTCATCGAAGAAACCCATCATCACAAACACCAAGGCAAACTGTTTCACGTCCGCATCAATTTACACGTGCCGGAAAAAGAGCTGGTTGTCAGCCGCGAAAAACATGACAAACAAGAGCACGAAGATCCTTACATAGCTGTACGCGATGCGTTTAATGCAATGCAACGTCAGCTGGAAGAACACAGTCGCAAACAACGCGGTAATGTCAAAGCCCACTCCCGACCGTCGGCTAATTTGCCCACCGACATACCCACAGACATGATCGACGAGCTGCCCCCTGAAGAGAATTAACTTCAGAGCAATTGACCAGGGTTCTGTCTTGTCTGGTTAAGTTATCTGTTGAAGTTATCTGGCCCATATGTGCTGATCGGCCAGTTGATTGAACTCAGGTTGCTTGAACTCAGATAATATCGAGCGACAAGGCAGCCAGCTCCCGTCGAAAGGGAACCGTATCTGCAGGCGATTGCGAATCCAGCTCCTGCGCATATCGATGACCTTCATACACTGCCCAGGCAATCGGGGCGGGAGCGCTGGCATCACCAATCAGGCCGACCGATTGCACACCACAATCTTTCCACTCGGCAGACAGGCTCTGTAGTTGTGAATAAAGTCCATCGTTTGCCTGCCTTGACGTTACCTGCACCACAGCGTCAACAACAGCATCTGCCGGCTTGCCAGTGTAGCTGCAGATAGTGGTAACCCGCTTGTTGTGAATCTGTTGCAATGCCCTGTTTAGCGTAATCGACACACCAAGCTCGGCCAGACGTTGATGAATCACACCTTGCTCGAGCGTATTCAGCGACCACTCCGACACATAAGCCGAAGGCGTGACCAACTCAACCTGACAGTTGTTGGCAACCAGCAATTCGGCCAGAACCGACCCCATGTAATAATGATCATCATCGAACAACAGCACCTTGCCCTGCGGTAACTTCCCGGCCATCAGATCATCCGGAGTAAACACCGGCAGCGACCCGTCATCCTGCATCGGTTTGACATGATGACGTGATACACCATCTCGCCGCCAATGAGCTCCAGTTGCAATCGCCACATGCTCAAAGCCAAAGTCCAGAATATCTCGTGCTGACAATTCACTTTGCAAATAGACATTAACGGTTGGCATTTGACTCAGCTGATATTCACGATAGTCTCGAACCCGCCCCCAGGCAGACAAGCCGGGCAGTTTGCTTTCTGCGGTGACCCTGCCGCCGAGCGTTTCGGCAGCTTCCGCCAGTGTCACCTCGTAGCCGCGCATACCGAGGGCTCGGGCGGCTTCCAATCCGGCCGGTCCCGCCCCGACCACAAGTACTTTGGCATCCGACTGCTTTTGGTTGATGCGTTCCGGGTGCCAACCCTTGCGCCACTCTTCCATAAAAGTCGGGTTTTGCGTGCATCGCGAGATGGAGCACGTCATGTCGCCGGAGACACAGATATTACAACCGATGCATTCCCGTATATCTTCGATGTGACCGGTCTCGATTTTTTTTGGTAAAAAAGGATCCGCAATGGATGGCCGTGCACAGCCGATTAAATCCAGCACACCACTTTTCACCTGCCGCACCATGGTATCCGGGGAGGTGAATCTACCCACACCAACGACCGGTTTACTGGTCAGTGATTTCACGCCGGTTACAAGAGCTTCTTGAGCAGACTCTTCTTCAAAACGCGAAGTCGCAGAACATTCTTCCCAGCTACCCTGTGCCAAATCCCACAAGTCAGGCAGATCTGCGTGCATTGCCACCAGATCACGCAGTTCCTCGTTGGAAAAACCAAGCCCACCAATTAATTCCTGCAACGACAAGCGCAAGGAAATGGCACAGCGATCACCCACAGTTTCAATGGCATCCTCCACCAATTCACGCATCAGTCGGGAACGGTTTTCCAGACTACCGCCGTATTCGTCTGTTCGATGGTTGGTCACTGTCGACAGAAAGTGCTGGATAACACCAAAGCCGTGCGCTCCGTAAAGACACACAAGATCATAGCCTGCAGTACGCGCCCTTTTTAGCGCAGTGCGGTGCCACTGCCGTAATTGACGTATATCGGATTTCGTCATCGCCCGCGCTTGTACCGGATCGTTGGTAAAAGTCCGCACGGGCAAGGCTGTCGGTGCTATCGGAGTTTCACGCGAATATAAATTGGGCCCGTTGATTCCGGGATAGGTCAGCTCTATACCCGCCAGTGCATCATATTCGTGTATTGCATCGGCCATTCTGGCAAGCATCGGGATGTCGGCATCATCCCATAGCCTCAGTTCAATATAGGGAGTAATTTCCGAGCTGTGATGCATCTCAACCTGCTCGGTAAATACGACACCCCAACCACCTTCAGCTTTTACTTTGCGCATTTGTGCAACTGCCGACGGATCACGGTAGCCACCACCGTTGCAATGCGGTACCTGGTAAAACCGATTTTTTGCAGTCACCGGACCAATGGTGACGGGCTCAAACAAAATGTCATAGTGCGGACTGCGGCTCATAGTCTGAATCCCGTACTTTGTAAAAATTTCAAATGTTGGCAGGCTTGGATGAAAAATTCCTGCGACTAATCCGGGATCACAGCAATCACATCGATTTCCATCAACCAGTCGGCTTGGCCGAGGCCGGCGACCACCAAGCCGGTAGAAATCGGAAACACACCCTTTAACCAACGGCCGGTCACTTGATATACCGCTTCCCGATGGCGTGGATCGGTGATGTAGGTTGTGGTTTTGACAATATGCGAAAGATCACTGCCGGATTCCTGCAACAATCGATCAACATTTTTCATCGCTTGCTCGGCCTGCGCTGCTGCATCACCGAGCCCGACCAGATTACCTTCAAAGTCGGTTCCAACCTGCCCCCGGACATAGACGGTATTACCGGCAACAACGGCCTGACAGAGGTCGTTATCCAGGGTCTGATTCGGGTAGGTATCACGAGTGTTGAACATTCGGATTCGTTTGTGAGTAGGCATCGCTTGGTGTCCCGGTAGCTCAGGTTTCTATGCTGGTATCATACTGTCAGTCTCTGGTTAATAGAATCAGTTTATTGGTGACCTGCGAATCCACAGCATGATTGAGCTGCAAGCAAGCGACAACTCCGAGGTTCAATCCAGGTTCGAAGAGGGCCTGAACTGGTGCTATGGCTTCCACCAGGAGCAGGCGCAACGCTGCTTCGAGCAGGCGTTGGATATTGACCCGGACTGTGCGCTGGCTCGCTGGGGTGTCGCCTACAGCATCGCCCCTTTCTACAACCGCCCCTGGGGTTGGTACACCAGCAAGCAGCAGCAAGAAACAGCCGCTCGCGGCCATCACGAATTGCAGCTCGCTCGATCATCTCTTGAACGTCAGCGATGCAAAACGGAGGCAAACACCCTCGCCCTGCGGATGGTCGATGCCCTGGCTTTGCGCTATCAACAATCGGAGCCGGTAGACACGGACATCTATCAGGAATGGATGCAACAGCATGCGGAGGCCATGCAGCAATTGCAGGCAGACTACCCCGGCGTTATCGATTTAAAAGTGCTGACTGCAGAGAGCCTGATGAATTGCACACCATGGCAACTATGGGATATCCGAAGCGGGCAAGCCGCCAGCAAGGCCCACACAATGCGCGCTATCAATGTACTGGATGCCGGGATGGAACTTGCCCACAAACGACAACAGATTCACCCGGGCTTGCTGCATTTGTATGTGCACGCGCTGGAGATGTCTCCACAACCGGAAAAAGCTCAGGGCACTGCCGATTTGTTACGCACTCTTTCAACTCCGTGTGCCCACTTGAACCATATGGCCAGCCATATTGATATACAAACCGGTCGCTACAGGCAAGCTATGGAAGCCAACACCCGGGCTATCGAGCTCGATCTGGCGATTGACCATCGGCCGACTGAGTTTTATCAAATTTCCAGACTGCACAATTATCATTTAAAGCTTTATGCAGCGATGATGGCGGGATGCCGGGACACAGCATTGCAAACAGCGATTGATCTGACCCAACAAATATCTGTTTCAGAACTACAACAGGAAGATGCCTATCTGGCGATTTCGCTTGAGGGGTTCTACGCCAATCAACAACATGCAAAAATTCGTTTTGGTTGCTGGCAAGATATTATTGATAGCCCCGCCCCACCGGGGGAAGATTGCTACCTGTTAACCCACGCACTGCACCACTATGCTGTCAGCGTTGCCCATGCCGCGCTTGGTAATACAAACGAGTCGGCAAAGGCTGGTGAGCAATTTCACATGGCCCGTGAACGCATTCCTGATTGGCATATCGTTAACAACAACAAGACTCAGGATACCTTGCAAATAGCAGATCATATGCAACAAGGTGAACGACTGTTCCGCCAAAAACACTACCATGCTGCATTCGAAGCACTTCGAGCAGCGGTAGACTGTGCTGATCATTTAAACTACTGCGAACCCTGGGCCTGGATGCACCCGCCGCGACATGCGCTAGGAGCCCTGTTGTTGGAACGTAACGAGGTAACAGAGGCAAGGCTGGTATATGAAACTGATCTGGGTCTGAACTCTACCTTGCCGCGTTGCTTGCAGAACCGCAACAACATCTGGTCCTTGCATGGATTACATGAATGCCTGGTTAAACTGGGCGAGACGGACGAGGTCAAAAAAATTCAACCTCAGTTACAACAGGCACAACAACAGGCTGAAATAACGATTACTGCCTCTTGCTGTTGTCGCCGCGGAGGTGTTTGAAAAAAGCCTTGTCTGCTGATGGAATTACTTGATTTGATGGAGTTACCTGGCTCGATCGACTTTGTTCGATCAACTGGGCTCGATCAACTGGGCTGGGTCGTCTATTTCCCGGATTCCCACTACAGACTGCGGGCAAAAGCCAGACACTGATCAACAGTCTCGACCGAATCGACTGTATTGGTTGAGCGCAGGCTGGCTGCCGCTACTGCATGCCCGAGTTCAAGCGCATCATCCAGTGGCCAGTATTCGTGCAGCCCGTAGAGCACACCCGCAGCAAACGCATCACCAGCCCCAACGGCACTGCCGATTCGGTTCGCATCAAGCTCAAAACTTTTTCGGTGCGAAACCAGCCCGGACGAGGTGACCGCGACTGCGCCCTGCGGGAAGTGGATCACCACTAACGACAAATCCCCCAAGGTATGCAATTTTTCAGCGGCCTCAACACATCGATCCGCATCAACCAGTCCAGCACTGTCGGTGATCGTGATCCCGGCCAGTGCCCCGGCTTCAAATTCGTTTACGATCAAACTGTCCAGATAGTCAAGACAGGGCAAGGCGATCTCCCGGATGCGTTCCTCAGCAATTGAAACCAGCTCCAGATTGCAACGAATACCCAGTTGTTGTGCCTGCTGTAACACGGCAACCCAGCCGTTCTCAAAACGTTGCCCGTCATGGGTACAAGACGAATCCATCAATGCATGTACACCCACTAATCCGAGATGCATCCAGGCACCACGACAGGCTGATAAATCAAAATGGCCGGGATGCAGCAGATTACTGGTGCCGCTATAGTGAAAGAAGGTACGCCGGCCTGTCTCAGAATCGCTAATCACATCGGTATAGGAGGTTGGGCTTTGATCACTTTTCCGGAGCTGATCGGTATTGATGCCGACAGCATGGCAGCGATCAAGAAGAAAGTCAGCGTCTGCATCGGTACCGATCAATCCAATGGCCTCTACTGGCAATACCGGATCGAGCTTTCGGGTATCAACACCGAGATTATGAGCAGACCCGCCACCCTGCTGATCTGATTCCAGAATCAGTGCCAGATGTTCCTGGCGGGGCCATCCATCAACCAGCTTGACCCGGTCTACAGTCCAGGTTCCAGCGGCAATGATGCCGCGCCTCTGATCCGATTTTTCGATTTTGAATCTATTCATTCGGAAACGGAGGCGGGTTACGTCATCAATACCGGGTCGGTTATCTTTAAATCATCAGCCAGTGGGCGTTGCGGTTCGATACCCTGTTCTTGCAAATGCTCATGGAAGGCATTGACGGCCTGTTCGGTGGTCAGAGACTTTTCAATCACCTGTCGCATCAAACCAACCAATTTGACCGGCGACTCGGACAAATTGATTTTTCGACCAAACAGCGCAACTCGAGCACCGGCTGCTTCCGCCTGACTTGCCAATTCAAAGGTGTCACGAGTAGTGCCGGCAGAACCACCGAGAACACCCACTACCAGATTTTGTGGGTCATAACCGGCCAAATCAGCAGTTGCCTTGTGCCCATTGAACTGCATCTTCAAAAACAAAGGTGCATCCGCTGAAACAACGCCTGTCAAAGCTTTCAATATCATATCGTTGACGTAGTCACCAATATCTGCACCTTTAAGCCCGATATCAAAAGCAGGATTGAACACTTCAAGAAAGTGCCTTACTCCATGTTTCCTCGCAGCAAGGCGGAAATCACGATAGGCCTGCAGGGTTTTCAGGTCAGCATCAACATCATTGCTGAAAGTGATTGAATAAAGACCAAACGGACAGAGGCTACTCGCTGTTTCCAGATCAACGGTGGCAAAGGGCTGCGACGGATGCTCGCGGTAACTCGATCCCCGGGCAGACCAGATATCGGTCGTATCATTGAAGCGGATAGCAGGGGTGACGTCAGTGCGCTCAAAAAGGGACTCGGCTTTCAATGTTTCGCCACAAGAAGCTGACATCAGCAAAATATCAATCAGCCCGCTTTCAGCCATTGCGGTCATATTGGCAAGATAGCGCTCCCGGGTCTCGAACTCTCTTCCTGCTTGCTGCGCGGGCCCGGCGTCTCTGACCGGACCCGGCGCCGAGATCCCCAACGCGACATCACCATCTTTGGCATCCGCAATAATAAAATCAGTGGCGGAATATTGCCCTGCCCTGATGCGGTCAAGCTTGTTTTGCAATCGACTGTTGATCAACTCGGATCTCCGTTTCATGTAACTGAATACAATAGGCGGTAACTATCGCATAAATACCGAGTTGTCTTCCAATTGCAAATGATTTCTTTCTGCTAGCGGAAACCGGTCTGAACTAGATCCCACTACACAGCTTGACAATATCCCGTGCCGAGAACAGGTAGGCCAGATCTTCAATGGTAAATGCCATCGACAAAATCAATGCTGGTATTACGGTGAGTAGACAGAGTCGAAAGACTGCTCCAAACAAGACAGG
>CALFCE010000129.1 GCA_937951215.1 uncultured Granulosicoccaceae bacterium | reverse complement strand
GGTAGTTACACTGGCTGAAGGTCGGCGCTCGCTGGAGTTTGTATCTGCGGTATATGGATCCGCTCGTTCGGGCCTGCCGGTCTCGTTACCGTTAGCCTCGGATAGCGATTTGTACGACGGCTGGTTACCGTGATTGAGGCCGGTGGGAAATCGGATGAATTCGAATCGGCCTATGCAGGTTCGATAGACTTTTCGCCTATTAACTCAGCGGCAGCAAGTTCTGTAACTCGTGATGACCAACAAGCCCGCCAACGAGCCATGCTGGCTGATACTTTCTACGGGCCGATTCCTCCGCCACCTGACAAACTCTCGGTGGTGCGTGAACCCATGCAGAGTGAGCGGGCAGAACGATTGCAGATCAAAGTGTCAATTTGCGATCGAGCGATGAATGTTGATGCAGCACTTTGGCTGCCGTCAAAGGCATCAGGGCCTGTCCCACTTATCTGTGGGCTGGATTTTATTGGGCCAGTGGGTTTGATGAGTTCACCAGAATTCCCGATTGATAAAAGTGCACGTGTCTCCTCTCGCGCTGACTATGGTGCGAGCGACAACCGCATTGAAGAGACTTTGCGTGGTGTCTGTGCTTATCGCTGGCCAGTAGGCATGCTGCTCGATGCAGGTTTCGCGGTGTTGGTGAGCTGTTATGGATCGTGGGTACCGGATGATATAGATCACTGGAACCAACACGGTCTTTATCCTCTGTTGGTTAATCCGGATAAAACCAGTCTGGACAACCCCGACGTTAAAAAAAACAGCTCGCAACATCACACCGCCGGGGAAACACACACGACGGGCGCAATATCGCTTTGGGCCTGGGCGATACAGCGTTTGCTAGACGTGGCGGCAACTTGTGATGAAATTGATATGTCACGCGTGTGTGTTGCAGGTCATTCCCGTTTGGGCAAAGCTGCGCTTTGGGCCGCTGCCAACGACTCTCGAATTAGTGCGGTCTTCGCCAACCAGTCCGGTTGTGGTGGTTCCGCTCCAGCGGCGCATCCCGTGGGTGAGACCCTTGCGCAAATGCATGAGCGTTTTCCACACTGGCTGTTACCCCCGCAACAAGCTGTCAGTTCTGAACTGCGTTGCGACCAGCACCATCTTTTGTCTTTGATCGCACCTCGTGCTTTGTATCTCGGTGGTGCGAGGTCTGATCTCTGGTCAGACCCGATAGGTAGTTATCTTGCGTTGGCAGCTGCCGCTCCAATGTGGGATACAGACTCATCACAGGGCCGGGTCTGGCCATCTGCCCGGGAGTTGTGGCAGTCAAGCGATCAGGTCTGCAACGGAGCGCTGGGATATCATTTGAGGCCGGGCGGTCACGATCTGCTTCCCTTTGACTGGCGACAGTTTCTGCAATTTCAAGCCACTCTCTGACCTCCGGAAATTCTCACCAAGGCAATTTGGAATTTGAGAATGAAAGTCACCTACGTTCCAAAAGCCCGCTATGAAAACCCATTGGCAACACAGCTTGGATTGGGTGCGGATGACCTTAAGCGTGAAGCCAAGCTGGCTCGACTGCTCGAGGATTTGCAAACCAAAATCGATACTCCGGTCGATGGTGAGGTTGAATGGCGATTTTCGGAGGCAGAAGGCACGGGTGCGCTACCCCTGCCTGATGATTGGCAACAATGGCCGATTCTTGGGCCTCACAGCGTTTGGGGCGCCACCCAAAAACACACATGGCTGGTCGCTGAAATCATTGTTCCTGAAGCAGCCCGTGGTGGCACTCTTGCGATTAAAGTGACCTCGCAATGGCGAGTTCAACAGGGCTCGACTGACCCACAATGCCTGGCTTACCTTAATGGCACGATTACCCAGGCTATAGACGGTAACCACTCAGCACTTGTTATCGCAAAAGATGCGCGCCCTTTGGATAAATTCCTGTTGCATGTCAATGCGTTTACGTTCGATGAACGCCCGATGATCGGTTTTGTAACTGAGATGTTCTTGCGCAATGATCGTGTTGAGGCGCTGTACACCAACCTGACAACCTTCTTCGACGTTGCGATCAGACTGCCACAAACGGATAGTCGACGTCATGCGTTGCTTGAAAAAACAGAACAGGCGCTTTATGCGCTGGACAGGCGTGAAGGGCAGGGTGAAGGGTTTGTCTCCTCACTGCCGGATGCCGAGCAGATTGCTGCCAGTGTGCACCAGATGGCCCCAAACGAAATGCAGCCGCAAGTCACAGCCTTCGGACACACACATCTGGATGTAGCCTGGTTGTGGCGGGTAAAGCACGTGCGAGACAAAACAGCACGAAGCTTTGCTACCGCACTAAACCTGATGGATGAGTTTCCAGACTTTGTTTTTATGTACAACCAGTCAGTGTTATTCAATTATCTGAAGCACGATTATCCTGAATTATGGTGTCGTGTAAAAGACAAGGTTCGGAGCGGGCAGTTCGAGGTTGACGGTGCGATGTGGGTAGAGCCCGATGTCAACATCAGTTCGGGTGAATCTTTGGTGCGCCAGATCATGAGGGGTCGTCAGTTTCATCGTGACGAATTCGGCATAACACCCAAGTGCGTTTGGTTGCCTGACACGTTTGGTTACTCGGCAGCATTGCCACAGATACTGGCAAAATCCGGCATTGAGTTTTTCGTCACATCCAAGCTCTCATGGAACGATACTAATCGTCATCCGTATGACAGCTTTTACTGGCGGGGCATTGATGGCTCGAGAATCAAATCCCAGTTGATTACTACCCAGGCGCTGGAAGCTAATCATCAAAAAACCGTCTACAACTCGAAGTTTACGGTCAGCGATGTTCTTGGCACCTGGAAACGCTATGAACCCAAAGCTTTACACGATGAAGTCATGATCTGTTTCGGGCACGGCGACGGCGGTGGTGGGCCCACGCGAGATATGGTTCAGCGTGGCATTTGTATGCAACGAGGAATTCCCGGTGCTCCGAGGGTGCGCATGGAAGGATTGCGCCCTTATCTTGATCGTTTGGGTCAAAAAATGGACGCTTGCGCAGATGACTTTCCCGTTTGGGACGGGGAGCTCTATTTGCAATACCATCGGGGCACGCTTACTTCAGTTGCGAAAAACAAAACCAATAACCGCAATGCTGAACGCGCAATGCGTGAGCTGGAGTTTGCAGCTTCAATGGCCTTTATCACAAAAGCGATTGATTATCCGAGAGCCGCCCTACGCGAGCTTTGGGATGTCGTGCTGTTGAACCAGTTTCACGACATTTTGCCTGGCACTTCAATCGCATCTGTTTATGATGATACCGATCAGGATTACGCTGCACTCTTTGCCAGCATGCAATGTGAGCAGGGCCCGATGCATTCTGCGCTCGAGGCAATATGCCCAGTAGAAAAAGGGCAGTTGAAATTGATTAATTTTACAGGTCAGGGCCGTGATGGCGAACTTGTCGAAATTGGTTTTGATGCCAATGTCCCTTTTAAGGATGCTGAACTCAGAACAGCCTCGGGAAGTCATCCAGTGCAATCGATTGTCCGGGCAGACGGCAGTCAGCGGCTAATTGCAAAAATTATGGACATACCTCCCTGGGGCTGGAGCGAGGCACAGATTGTACGGGCAAGCCAGACAGTAGCATCGGGTCTTAGCGTTTCAAGTTCCCATCTGGAAAATAATTTGATCCTGGTACGTTTTGACCAGCATGGTGAAATTACGTCAATTTTTGATAAAACGCTGGCTCGTGAGTTGATCCAGGCAGGCAAATCCGCCAATCAACTGATTGCTTACGAGGACAAACCAAAGGCTTATGATGCCTGGGATATTGATCATTACTTTGAGGAAAAATGCTGGCAATTATCAGCATCGCCCGCGACGATTGAGATTGTTGAGACTGGCCCACATCGCGCGGCTTTGAAAATTCAGCGTCAATATGCGCGCTCTCGGTTAGTTCAAATTGTATCGTTGCAAGAAGGTGCGAAACAAATCGATTTTGATACCGAAATTGACTGGCAGGAACGCCAGACATTGCTTAAAGCCGGTTTTCCGTTTGATCTGAATGTATCCGAGACCCGTGCCGAAATCCAATTTGGTCATGTAAAGCGACCGAGCCACAAAAATACCAGCTGGGACCAGGCCCGATTTGAAACCAGCATGCATCGGTGGGTCGATATGAGTGAAGCGGATTTTGGGGTCGCGCTACTGACCGATTCCAAGTACGGGTATGATGCAGTGGAGCAGACAATACGCCTGACTCTGTTAAAAGGCCCAACCGTCCCGGATCCACATGCGGATTTAGGTCTGCACCACTTCCGCTACGCGTTGTTACTGCACCAGGGTGAACAAGATCTATCGAAAGTTGTGCGTGCGGCAGAAAGATTTAACAATCCGGTCTTGGTTCGTGGCCAAATAGATTCCGTTGCAACGCCAACCCAATTACAAACCCAATCAGAAGCCAGGCCTCTGCAGCCATCGTTTAGTTTTGCAAGCATCGGGAGCCGTAACCTGACCATTGAAACGATCAAGGTAGCAGCAGAAAGCAATGTCAGGGAAGGCAAGACCGAGGAATGTAATGAATTGGTTTTACGGATATTCGAACATGCGAACCGGCGTACTAACGCTCGATTGCAATTCGGACTGCCTGTTCTAAGATTGTGGGAAACTGACTTAATGGAAGCAGACGTGATGGACAATGGCGAATGCAAAACCTACGACATTCGTGACAACGGCGCTGAACTGTTTTTTCGCCCGTTTGAGATTAAAACC
>CALFCE010000128.1 GCA_937951215.1 uncultured Granulosicoccaceae bacterium | reverse complement strand
CTGATGAACGACGGTGCGGAACAGGTCTTTTACTTTTTTTGCCTTGAAAAGCTGGCGTCCTGTCACCAACTCAAACAGAACCGTTGCCAGAGAGTAAAAATCACTGGCCGGTCCCAATCGTTTCCCCAGAATCTGTTCCGGCGACATATAGTTTGGCGTGCCCAAAGTCGGACCTTTCCTGCTCAATCCGGCCTCATCGTTCAAGCCGACGGCGATACCAAAATCAAGCAGCTTTACTTGACCGTTATCCGCAATCATGACATTGGCAGGCTTTATATCGCGGTGCAAAATACCCTGATTGTGGGAATAATCGAGTGCCTTGCAGCAATCGATAATAATCTCGATCGAACGAAACACCGGTAGCAAGGTCTGCCCTTTACCAAAATGCTTTAACGACTGGCCGGTCACTGCCTCCATCACAAGGTAGTTAAGGTCATCGTATTGACCCGCATCATAGACGGTCACTATATTCGGGTGTCGCAACCTGCCAGCTGCAAAAATCTCGGTTTGGTAGGCGCGCTGAGCACCGGGGACTTTGCCAGTTGACAGATGAGGCTCGCCAATAGGTGACAATTTAATGGCGACTTCGCGATCAAGAACAGTGTCCAGACCCTTGTGCACAACCCCACAGGTACCACTACCCAACTTGCCACCAATGGTGTACTTGTCAATCTGCAGCGGAACAGCAATATCAATCGGCGCGAGCTGACTTCGACCTCCGCGCTCGCTATTGCTTTGCGAACCGGAGGGAGCGGAACCTGAAAGTGAATCTGAAGGTGCGTTACCGTGTGAGGCTTGTTCAAGTCGCGCTTGATTCGCACGGTTTTGCGCGTTGGGATTACCTTTTCTGCCGGAGTCTTCGGTGGTTCTGCCTGGAGACTTGCGCTGAGCCGAATCGACAGACTCTTTGCTGCGCTCCGCCGCTGCTCTGCGCGCAGGTGTAACTGCGTTATCAACGCCTTGGTTTTCTGCAGACGACTTCATTCTGTGGCGCCCGAAACCATCAGGAGTTTTCTTTTTTCTCAGAATGTTTATCGGCATCAGGGCCATGATAGCACCATCTAATTCGCTCGCGTGACCAGAAAAACCGGTCGCTAACTAATATATAGCAGTGATTTTGTCAGCTGTGGGTTTTTGCCGACCATTGTGACAAAAAATAATAATAAAGTGACGACGAAAGCGACTGGCAAACAAGTAACAAACCACGTATGCCAAGATTTACAAGATTACTAAAACCAGAATCCAGTTACTGCCTTACCCTCGCTGTATTAACCTTACTAAGCTAACCCGGAAACACCAGATCAAAGATCGTCACCGCCAGTACGATATAACCCAGCGCCGCAATGATACTGACAGGAATGTTGGTTTCAAAGGTAAATCTTATTACATGCGCCAGCACAGAAATACTCCACGCCCAAAACGTTACTTCTATCACTACAAAGCCACTTTGCGCCTCGCTGGCCCGGGAAGTGTAGATAATCGGTAAAGAAGCAAGATTTACCACCGAACCCGCACCACAGTAAGCAGAAAAGGCTTGATTGAACCGCGGCAACTTGTTGACAAAGTGCAGGGCAAGATACAAAGCCCCCCCGGATAAAATAATATCCAGAATGGCGTGGCCAACCGCCAGGCCAAATCCCATAAAACTGATCGTAGCTGCGATATAGGTCAGAACCGCCAGCACGATCGCAAAATGCAACGAATCCCGGCTTCCCGGCAGGTCGGAGGGCTTTCCCGTCAGGAAAGCAATGGATAGAAATTGTCGAATTAGCGCTGCCAAGCGATACTGTCCCAAATCATTTTGACGCCCCTGGACGTCACACGAACCGGCGCCATCATAGCAGCCTGCCGCAACCCGAAACCACCTTCTACCCTCAGATAAAGCATGTCGTGACACGGTTTCCGGTACACTCACACCTAGCCCGCCGCATCGCAAACTGGATAAACAATTACCATGTACCAACCCGGTAAGAAATTTAACATGGCAGACAGGTTTCGCGGGTATCTACCCGTCGTGGTCGATGTCGAAACCGGTGGGTTTAACGCTCAAACAGATGCGCTGCTGGAGGTAGCCGCCGTGGTTGTCACCATTGGAGCCGACGGAGAACTGACACCCGGTCAGTCGGTCAGCACTCATGTGATCCCGTTTGAAGGTGCCAACATTGAAGAAGCCTCACTGCAAGTCAATGGCATTGACCCATGGCACCCACTGCGCGCTGCCAGAGAGGAAGCGGCGGCACTGAAACATATCTTCACCCCGATTCGTCAGGCGGTTCAGGAGCAAAACTGCACGCGTGCCATCCTGGTCGGCCACAATGCATTTTTTGATCTTAATTTTATCAACAAGGCTGTCGAGCGCAGCGGCGCCAAACGCAACCCTTTCCATCCATTCAGTTGCTTTGATACCGTTTCGTTGGGAGGGTTGGCCTACGGCCAGACAGTACTCTCAAGAGCTGCGGACGCAGCCGGGATGGATTGGGATACCTCCGAGGCTCATTCGGCTGTTTACGACACCCGCAAGACTGCAGAATTGTTTTGCGGGATTATCAATCGCTGGGAAAAACTAAACGAAAAAAGCGACTGAGCCTCTGTTGCCTGATATCACCTGAATTGAACCCGGATCAAATTACCCGATCAGCAGGTATACCCGATCGGCAGGTATAAAAGGCAACAGACTTTTGCACAGACTATTCAGTAGCCGAGTCAACCATCTTCTGCAGGTCACCACTCTCAGCCAGTTCCAGCGTGATATCACACCCCCCAACCAGCTCGCCCTTGATGTACAACTGAGGAAAGGTGGGCCAGTCAGCAAAACGCGGCAGATGCTCAAAGACTTCCGGGTCTGCAATCACGTTAACGTAAGCAAATTCCTTATTGCACTGCTTTAAAACCTCAGCAGTCCTGCTGGAAAACCCGCACATCGGCATCTGGGGAGTACCCTTCATGTACAAAATAACGGGATTATTGTCCACTTGTTCTTTGATTCGCTCGAGAACGTCCATAGTCACCTCAATATAAATAGTGTTTAAAAATCTGGGGACAGTATACCTATTAACAACCCGCGGACGGAATATACCCCGTCAAAAACCGGGGGACAGTATACCTATTAAGGATTGGGG
>CALFCE010000127.1 GCA_937951215.1 uncultured Granulosicoccaceae bacterium | reverse complement strand
CACAGAGTATGAGGCTTGATGTGATTGCGGAGGGGGTTGAGACGCGGGAGCAACTCCAGCTTCTGAAAGCGCTTGATTGCAGTGAAATACAAGGCTACTACTTATCCAGACCTTTGCCAGCGTCGGATATGAAAACGTATCTCTCCGGTCTCGACACCAAAGCCGCTTAAGCCGAACACTTACCTGGTTCGAATAGTGCGCTGGCGCACACTTTTGCCACGCCAGCCACCGAGTCAACATTCCTTGGTACAGACATTGATATTACTGGTGCTTTAAAACCATGTAATTTTATACTGATGTCTGAATTCACTGCGCTCGAAACTACGTGGATACTGCTTTGCGCTTTTATGGTTTTGCTGATGCAAGCAGGGTTTTGCCTGTTCGAAGCAGGTCTGGTGCGAAGTAAAAACAGTATAAACGTCGCCTTCAAAAACCTGTCTGACTTTACCGTAGCTGCCCTCACCTACTGGTTTATCGGGTTCAGTCTGATGTACGGCAGCTCGAATTCCGGTCTCATCGGTAACGGCGAACATCTTTTTGGTAGCCAGGGTGGCAGTCAGGCATGGTTTATCTATCAACTCATGTTCTGCGGAGCTGCAGCAACCATCGTAGGTGGTGCTCTTGCTGAACGAACGCGGTTTGTCACCTATCTTTGCCTGAGCATCGTAATGGCCGGCCTGATTTATCCAGTAGCTGGCCATTGGGTTTGGGCAATGGATAGTCTCGGTAACGCGGCAGGTTGGCTGGGTAAACTGGGGTTTGTCGATTTTGCCGGAAGCTCTGTTGTGCACGGAGTGGGTGGCTGGGTAGCACTGGCTGCTGTGATAGTGGTTGGAGCACGCATTGGACGGTTTCCCGAGCAAAAACCGGACGATGAACATTCCGGGAACAACACCTCATCGCAAATCAATGCCAGCAGTTACCCTCTGGCCACCGTCGGTGTGATTCTGCTTTGGTTTGGCTGGTTTGGCTTTAACGCCGGGAGCGCTGTAGGCTCTGACATCGAGTATGCCAAAATTATCGTCAACACGTGTCTCGCGGCGGCTGCGGGGAGCGTTACTCTGGTTGCTCTGCATCTTTTCCAGACTGGAAAACCTGATATAGGTTCTACGTTGAACGGAACCCTGGCCGGCTTGGTGGGTGTTACCGCAGGTTGCCATGTTTTTTCAGAAATTGATTCGTTGATCGTAGGTGCAATCGCCGCGATATGCGCCTTGCTGGCCACAAAGCTTCTGGAACGATTCAAGATCGATGATGTGATTTCCGCTTTTCCCGTGCATGCCATAGCCGGTTTGGTGGGCACATTATTGGTAGCAGTGTTGGGCGATTCCACTTTTTTTCCCAACGGAAACGATCGTTTCTCCCAGTTCGGGATTCAACTGACCGGTGCGGTTGCTATCGGAATCTGGGCGTTTGCTACGGGTTTTATTTTTCTGAGCGTTATTAACCGGTTCTCCCCGGCACGGGTTACTGCAGACGAGGAAATCCGCGGACTAAACGTTTCCGAACACAATGCCACAACAGAAACCGTAGAGCTTCTGACTGATATGAGCTCGCAAAGGGAGCGCGCAGATTTTTCGACACCAGTAGCCGTAGAACCCCACACCGAAGTCGGACAAATCGCCCATGAGTACAATCAAGTGCTGGAGCGGGTCAGACTGGAGATCGAAACACGCGAGCAAGCTTATAAACAACTCAAACAGGCATCGCACTTTCAATACATCTTCGAAAACACTGACGTAGGAATTTTACAGTTTGGACTTGATGGAGAGATTCAACGTGCTAATCCTGCCGCAGCTCACATCCTGGGTTACGCATCAGTCGATCGCTTGCTGACCCAGCTTGGTCCGTTTATGCAACACTTGCAACACAAGAACCCTTCTGCCAGCAACGAGATCCAGAGCAAACTCCAGGAAATCGGCCAGATAAGCGATTTACCCATTGAATATCAACGCGTGGTGGACTCAAAAACGGGATACGCGAGTATTAGTATACGCAGCATTCCCAGCCAAAAAGATCAAGCGCCCTGCTATCTTGCTTCAATTTCGGATCAAAGAGACAAACGAGAGAACGAAAGACTCAGAGTGGCGAGAAACAGCGCTGAATCGGCCAATAAAGCCAAGAGTCAATTTTTGGCAAACATGAGCCACGAGATACGAACGCCTCTCAATGGTGTGACAGGCATGCTGGAACTACTCTCCAGATCGGAACTGGAAGAACACCAGCGACAGTACATCAGCATTGCACAGAATTCAGCTCAAAGTCTGCTGAGTGTGATCAACGATATACTCGATTTTTCAAAGATCGAAGCGGGTAAAATGGAATTGGATTCAGTCGAATTCCGACTCTCGGATACCTTGGCAGATGTCGTTGACATGTTCGCTTCTCAGACCGCCAGAAAAAATATCGAGTTGATCGGCAACATTCAACCGACCATGCCGGAATGGGTCGTGGGTGACCCCGAGCGACTACGTCAGGTACTCATCAACCTGCTGGGTAATGCGGTTAAATTTACTGAGGAAGGACATATTGCCCTGACCGCCTTGAGCACAAAACAATCTGATCGATTCGCCAGATTTCAGATCACCATTGAAGATAGCGGTTGTGGAATCAGCAAGGAAAACCAACAAAAACTGTTTAAATCTTTTACGCAGGCTGATTCCTCCACCACCAGAAAATACGGTGGCACCGGGCTGGGCTTGACCATCAGTCGACAACTGGTTGAACTGATGAAAGGCAGCATTTCAATGACCAGTGAACTTGGAAAAGGCTCCAAATTTACTATCACAATTGTACTGCCGTTATCCGACCGCAAATCCGAGATGCCCCAACGGTTACCCTCTTCTGTCAGCGGTACCAATATACTGGTTGTCGATGATCACCCGGTCAATATCAGACTGATGATCGATCTACTGAAGCCTTTTGGGGTAAACGTTGAAAGTGCCAGCAGTGGTCAACATGCGCTGGAGGTTCTCGACCAGGCAGCGGCTGCAGGCAAACCTTTCGAGCTCTGTTTACTCGATTACCATATGCCCGAGATGGACGGTATCGGGCTGGCAAAACAGATACGTTCGCGGACGGATCACCCAGCCTTGAAGCTAATCATGCTCACTTCGATAGACCAGGTGACGATAACGGATCCGGGAATGGACAACTTTGACGCCCTGTTGGTGAAACCGGTCCGCGCGTCCCGCCTGTTTGATTCGATCATGACAGCGCTGGCAGACAAATTTGTCGGACATGTTGACCCTTCAGGCCGGGATACTGCTCAGCAAGCCGCGCAAGCCGGTTCAGCAGTACACGGTACTGACACTGCCAGCGTTACCATTTTGCTTGCCGAAGATAATCCGGTTAATCAACTGGTCGCATCGAAGATACTGAAGCAGGCAAAATACAATGTTGAAGTGGTGTCGGATGGCCAAAAAGCCGTTGAGAGACTGGAAAAAGGTGGTATCGATATTATCTTGATGGATTGTCAAATGCCCGTTCTGGATGGGTTTGAAGCCACCCGCAAAATTCGCAGAGATGAAAAATCACGTGGAGTAGAGAGTGAGCGGAAAATACCGATAGTCGCGCTAACGGCGAATGCGCTAAAGGGTGATCGTGAACTTTGTCTCGCTGCCGGTATGGATGACTATGTCACCAAGCCCCTGCAACTCGAGAAACTGTTTGAAGTGCTTTCTCGCTTTGTGGCAACACCGGGAGACTCCTCCGCCCTGGGTCACCACGAGACAGGCGATGACGATGATGCTGGCCAAATCCCACTGCAAAACACCGGAACCTGATGCAGATAATTCAACTGGCTGTTGACGAGAGGCTGATCACGGGCTCCATACTTGTGAGCACCTCATCAGCCAGATGGCATTTGATGGTGTGACCACTGGAAAGCTTTTTAAGTGGTGGCATTTCCTGCTCACAAAGGCCGCCTGCGACTTTGGCTTTATGACCGCAGCGGGTTTGAAAAGGGCATCCTGGCGGCGGGTTGAGTGCCGATGGAATATCACCATCAAGCACGATTTGCTTTTTCTCAACCCGCGTATCGGCTATCGGTATCGCCGACAATAACGCCTCGGTGTACGGGTGATAAGGCGGTGAAAATATTTCATCTGTGCTGCCCTGCTCTACGATGTGTCCCAGATACATGACTACCACCCGATCGGCGATATAACGAACCACCGACAAGTCATGACTGATAAACAGCATGGTGGTCTTGGCTTCGCGCTGAATCTCCATCAACAGCTCGGTCACGGCAGCTTGCACAGAAACATCAAGCGCTGATACAGGCTCATCGGCTACCACCAGCTTCGGTTGCCCGGCAAAGGCTCTCGCCACACCGATACGCTGCTTTTGCCCCCCTGACAATTGTCGAGGCATGCGCTGCGCAAAAGCACGAGGCAGCTTAACCAGATCCAGCAATTGCAGCATACGTTCGCGGCGGTCCTCCTGACTGTTGCCGATATTGAATTTTTCCAGAGTGCGCATAATCTGCGAACCGACAGAATGACTCGGATTCAGTGTGTCGAACGGATTCTGAAAAACCATTTGCACCGACGCTACGGTTTCCGTCGTCCGATCACCTACTTCAGTATTCCCGATCGACACAGCGCCGAGTGTGACTTCACCATCTGTGGCTGTTTCAAGGCCCAGCAGAACCTTGGCCAAGGTAGATTTGCCACAACCCGATTCACCTACTATCGCAACCGTTTCCGCTTCCCTTGCCTGTAGCGTGATGGATTCATTGGCTTTTACTGTGCGTGTATCACCACCACCAAACATGGAATTGGCCGCGACGCTGTAATATTTTTTCAGCTCGCGCACATCCAACACCACATCACCCGGTGTTGCCGGATCACTCACCAATGGCCGCTCGGGTTCTGCATTCCAGTCAATCTGCTCGATACGAATACAGCGTGAACGATGCTCTGAATTCTGATTTACCGGAGTCATCCTGACTGCTGCAGCGTCACATTCACTCTCGATAAAATGTGGACAACGAGGACCAAAATTACAACCATTCGGACGTTCCATTGGCAGTGGCAGCTGACCGGGAATGGACACCAGTGGTTTGGTGTTTTTGTCGGCACCGGGTAACGGAATGGAATTAAAAAGCCCTTGAGTGTAAGGGTGACGCATGCTGTCGAAAACCTCATGTACGCTACCAGTCTCTACCGCTTCGCCAGAATACATCACAGTAATACGATCACAGGTTTCGAGTATCAAGCCCAGATTGTGGGAGATAAAAAGCATTGATGTGCCGGTCTCGCGTGCCAGCTCTTTTATCAATTGAACAATACCGGCCTCTACCGTTACATCGAGCGCAGTGGTCGGTTCATCAAGCAACAACAAATCAGGTTTCGACAACAGCGCCATCGCAATAACAATACGCTGCTGTTGCCCACCAGAGATCTGGTGCGGGTAGGCATTCATTACCCTCGCCGGGTCGGGTAATTTAACGGACTCCAGCATATTAACGGAGCGCTTGTAGGCTTCATCTCTGGAAACGTTCTCATGGATCACAAGAACCTCCATCAACTGCTTGCCAATTTTCATGGCCGGATTCAGCGAGGCCATGGGCTCCTGATAGATCATCGAGATTTTTGAACCGCGGATATCTCTCAACTCGCTCTGCGACATCTCTCCCATATCGCGACCACGGAATTTTATCGATCCACCCACTATTTTTCCGCGATTGCCCATATCACGCATGATACCGAGCGCAACCGTGGATTTCCCGCAGCCGGACTCACCCACCAGCCCCATCGTCTCGCCTGGCATCACTTTGCAGGAAAAATCCATGACAGCCGGTATCTCACCAGCCCGCACAAAAAACGAGATGTTCAGATTGTCGATTTCCAGAATGGGTTCCAAGCTCATGCTCCGCTTACTCCGTAACAACCGATCGCCGACAGGATTACTAATGAACAAGACATGGTTCAGTCCTTCAAGGATTCTTCACGTAACCCATCCGCCAACAGGTTCAAGCCCAACACCAACGACATCAACGCAATCGTCGGCGGTAACGCCGGGTGCGGATAAACCGCCAGCAGTTTACGCCCTTCGTTAATCGTCATTCCCCAATCCGGGCTTTCCGGTGTGACTCCGAGACCGAAGAATCCGAGTGTACCGAGCAGGATCGTGGTGTACCCAATGCGCAAACAAAAATCAACGATCAACGGGCCCCTCGCATTCGGTAAAACCTCCCACAGCATGATGTACCAGGCGGATTCCCCCCGGGTTTGCGCAGCGGCTACATAATCGCGAGTTTTAATATCAATAGTCAGTCCACGCACGATTCGAAATACCGTCGGCGAATTTACAAATACGACTGCCACGAAAATGTTCAACAGATTCGGGTCCATGTAAAAAACGCCAAGGGGATCTTTGTTAAACGCGAGGCCCGAATATGCCCAAAGCCCCAGCACCAGTGTCACTGTCAGGAACACCGCCAATTTGACTGGTTGTTCGCGAAAACGCGAATAGAACAACAGCACAAAAAATATAATCGGAAACAAGAACAACACGCCAGCCATCCACAGGGGGACACCGGTTGACCGAATTTCAGGTGTTACCAGCAAGAAAAACAGCAAAATGACCGGGAACGCCAGCACCAGATTCGCCAGAAAACTTAAAGCGGTATCAAACGCACCGGTATAAAAGCCGGCGGGCAGGCCCACGGTTATCCCGACCATAAAAGCAAAAATAGTGGCGGCCGGGGCAATAGCCAATACAATCTGGCTTCCCTTCACCATACGACTGAAGACATCGCGTGCGAGATTGTCTCCTCCAAGCAAATACCACTGGCCCTCCATACCTGACACTGGCCAACCCGGCTTTTTATTTTTCATACCGGAAATTTGAGTCAGAGGATCCATGGTTGCGATCAAATCCGCGAAGATCGCTGTCAATATCCAGAACAACACCAGCACCAACCCGGCAGTACCAATACTGCTGCCGAATAATTTCCCATACAGACCCAACCTGTGTCGAAACAGCCATGACAAGGTCAGTATCACAACAAGCCCGATCCACACAGGGGTAAACTGAATCAGAATACGGCTGGTGATTTCAAAGGCGGTTAATCTATCCATTTTCGTCTCCCTATCTCGTCAGCAGATCAATTAACCCGTATACGGGGATTGAGGAAGACATAGCCAATGTCGGAAATAAGCTGCGTCAGCAAAACCACGACCACGGCGACGACGGAGCAGGCAAGCAGCAACTCAATATCGTTGTTGCCAACTGCGGCCACCAGCGTCCAGCCAAATCCTTTGTAATTAAACAGCGTTTCAACAATAACAACACCGGTTAACAACCAGGGAATCTGTAACATGATGACGGTAAACGGGGCGATCAGTGCATTGCGCAAGGCATGTTTCATCACCACACCCGAGAAGCTCAGACCTTTCAGTCGGGCAGTACGAATATATTGCTCCGTCATAACCTCGGCCATCGATGCTCTTGTCATGCGCGCAATATAACCAACCCCGTACAAGGCCAGGGTCACGACCGGAAGGGTAAAATTTTCGAAGGTAATGTTCTCCATCGCCGTGGCGGCAGTTCCCTTGAACCAGCGCAAACCACCAAATTTGCTGGCGAAGATGATGATAAATATCACCCCGGATACATATTCGGGAGTTGATGTTGTCAGAATGGAAAAGGCGGACAGACTGCGATCAGTCTTGCTGCCCTCCCTCATACCCGCGATCACACCAATGATCAACGCAGTCGGCACCATCACCAGCAACACGCACAACATCAATTTGCCGGTTAGCAAGAGTTTTTCGGTAATGATGCCTTTGATGTCTTCTTTGAAAACCAGCGAGAAGCCCCAATTACCTTGCAACAGTCCGCAAAATTTAGGAGGGTTGGCAGGGTCTTCAGCCCTCTTTACACAGCGACCGGTAAGCTTGCCGTCATCCTCGGTTCGGGTCCAACCCGGCATAACCCCCAACCATTCGCCGTAGCGCTTCAATAGTGGCTGTCGATAACCGTTTCGCTCAAGCCAGGACTGCACCTGCACATCAGTCATGCGCATGTTGCCTTCACTTTTGGTCAGTTTTTCGAGATTGGGCTCGAGATTGGTCAGAAAAAAGACGATGAAGGTGAGGCAAAATGCCGTCAACAGCATTACCCCGGATCGTCTCAGTAGAAAGCTACCCATCCGAACTCCTTACAGATTAGTCACGGTTTGCATCGCCACCGACGTACTACCGACCGACACAGCAGATGAAAAAGAAGGGAAACAAAAAAAAGGCTGCCAGATTGGCAGCCTTTTTACTTTCATGGCTTTATCAGGTTTTCCAGTACATGTCCTGCGGACGGTACTCGAAAGTGATGTGATGGCTTGCGCCGCCAAGATTGGGTTTGGTGTAGTTGGTCAGCGTTCGCCAATAAGGCTGGACGATAACGCCTTCGTCTTGCATGATTTTCTCACACACGGCAACCTTTTCACGGCGCTTGTCCACGTCCGCCAAAGCCAATGCCTCTTTCAATGCGGCATCAAAGTCTGCATTGTCAAAGCCGGCTTCGTTCCAGGCCTCGCCAGAGCGGTAAGCCAGACCCAACACCTGCACACCCAAGGGACGATGGTTCCAGTTGGTAGAAGAGTACGGATACTTCGCCCAATCGTTCCAGAAAGTGGAACCAGGCAACACGGTGCGCTTGACCTTGATACCCGCTTTGCGAAGCATGTCAGCGACTGCATCCGTTGTATCCTTTCGATACCCGGCATCAATTGAAAGCAGTTCATGCTCGAAGTCAGCCATACCGGCTTCTTCCATCAACGCTTTCGCTCCGGCCGGATCTACCACCTGTTTGGGAAGCTCCGCGTAATCCGGATGCATCGGGCCTACGTGGTGGTTTTCAGCTGTCACACCCAAGCCACCGATACCAAGCTCAAGACAAACAGCAGGGTCAACTGCCATGGCCAGTGCTTTACGGACACGCACGTCGCCGTAGACTTTCTTGCCGTCAACTTCAGCTTGCTGGTTGGGCCGGATAACGATGGTCGCGGCAGTCACAACATCATGACGCTCAAATCCATCGAGTGAATCGAACAACTCGACAATTTCAGCACCCTCTGCACTGTACATGCAGTCAACTTCATCAGACTCACAGGCTGCGAAGTGCGCTGCAGGTTCAGTACCGTAGTCGATATATTCGACACGATCCATCCACGCTCCATTGCCTTCGTTCCACCAGGTGTGATCGGTATTTCTGACCAAGACCGCCTTCTCACCGACTTTCAGCGATTCCGGAGTGTAAGGACCGGTGCCCAGGGGGTTATCCAGAGCCTTTTCGGGATCGTAGTCCTTGTGCACAACCGCAGCAGGATAATCGGCCATGCCGGCAATCAGGGAAATATCAGGAGCCGGAAGATTCAGTTTCACCGTGTGGCTGTCGACTACCTCGATGGCACCGTCCAGCGCTTTACCTGAATCAGCATCAATCAGTGTTGCGAAACGACCCGCCATGGAGTTGCCTTCAACACTCTTGTCACACCAGCCGGTAATATTTCTGGCAACGTCTTCAGCAGTAAAGTCATCACCGTTGTTCCACTTGACGCCTTTGCGAACATTCAGTGTGTACGTTGTAGCATCATCGCTGATATCCCAGCTTTCCAGAAGCTTTCCGGTGAAAGTGGCATCGTTGTTATATTCGACAAGATACTCAAGCCAACCGCGCGAAAAGTTGGCAATTTGCGACCAATCGTAAGTACGCGGATCTTTCATCGCACGAACTTCAGTCTGGAACCTCACTGTGCCACCCATTTGCTTGCCATGGCCGCCCGCATGGGCAGCTGATGGCGCAATCAAACCAAGCATGCTGTACGCCGTGGTGGTGCTTGCACCAAAAATGCTGGCTATTGCGAGAAACTCGCGACGCGACACGCCGTCGGTCTTGTCACTGACAGATTTGGCCATATCGGTGACATGGGAAGGCAATGGCTGCCCATTCTTCTTTCTGAATATCATTTAAATCCTCCATTCGGATTCTGTATTTGAACCATTCCTGCCACAAGCCGGGCTAGAACCATGAGGTCATCGCGGATCAGGAAACTCATCATTTCTATGCACTTTCGTGTGTTACCAGTGCGTAATTCCAGAATTCCTTGTCAATTGAGCTGGCATTTGTTTATCGAGGCCGGTCTTCAACAACGCAGTTATGCACTGCAGATCAACCCCTTCATTTTGTATTATATTGCCAGACCTCGCTCCAAGCTCCGACAACAGCCGCAAAGTTTAACATGCACCTTTGCAACACAATGGCATATGATCAATGTGTCCGAATTTTGACACCTGCGAGCAATGCAGCTTGCACTGAGTCAGGTGAACACCGACCCAACACTTTGCGACCACCAGGAAATGATAACTGATCTGGCCTGACACCGTTTTTTCAGTACCGACTCGCACTTGCGAGTGCCCAAATGCATAAATTTCAGATACTTAAGCTGAAATGTAAGGCTATTCGACTGTATTTGGACATCGAGCATCAAAATTCGGGAATGTGGCAAACAATTTGTGAGCAAATAGCAGATTTGCGTCATTTATACCGGATTTGCCGGTTTGCACGGCCGCTAAGCGCCAATGTTGTATCCATTGCCCGTGGCCCTACACAGAAACCCTAACGAAACAAACATTCAGTCATGTTGACGGCAGCAAGTATTAACAGAATCATTGCCACACTCTTCGCCAGTTTGCTGCTGTTGGCAGCTGCTGGCTGCTCCTCTGGCAGTGGTGGCTCCAGCGGCGAATTCTCGCTGCGTCTTCAGCAAGGTGCAAACGAGCTGTGGGAAGGCAACCCTGCGGGCCTTGATATTCCCCTGGACATCACACGGGTGAGTGGGCATGTTGCACAGATCAGTCTCGCCATTAGTGGTGTCACCGAGGCAGACTCCGCCTTCGTCAGCACCGCCTTCAGTAACTCGAGTCTCACACCTGCCGCCGATCAAAGCAGTGTCAACCTGCGTCTCGATGTCGGTGTGCTGCCGATACTGCCTCAGCAAAGACGGTTCAGGATTACTGCTACGGATGGCCGGACCTCTGATGAGGTGATCATCATCGTCAACGTCAAGCCGGTCGAACGCGATGACGTCTATTTGCTGATCGGGCAAAGCAACATGGTCGGCTTTGGTGGCGACGGAACCCGCCAATCTTTTCCCGGTGGCCCGGATGAACCCAATGGTCGCATCAAGCAATTCAATGTGACTAAAAACAATGAATTCGATACCTTCCTGTCAGTGAGTGATTACACCTCGATCGAAAAAAACTTCGAAGACCCCATCATCATTGATGCACTGGACCCTCTGCATGTGCCGGTCGATCCGTTCACGCAGACAAAAGACGAAGACTACATAGGGTTGGGGTTATCGTTTGCCAAGGCTGCACTGCCCGCCACAAGCCGAAACATTATTTTGGTCCCTGCAGCCTGGTCCGGCACCTCGTTTTGCAATACTTCCATTGCGCCAGCACACTGGAATGCGTTACCCACATCTGCGCCGTTTCACGGCAACACCCTCTTGTTTGACCGGGCACTCACACGCATTAACCATGCACTTCAACATTCTGGAGGTATTTTGCGCGGCATACTCTGGCATCAGGGAGAATCCGATTCAAATGTCGAATGCGCGAATCAATACGGCTACAACCTGCTGACCCTCACACAGCAGCTGCGAAGCCGGATAATTGCCGATTCACGTGGTACCGAAGCACGTGGACAGGACGCCAGGATCCCGTTTGTGGTCGGAACAATGTCTCGCGGTGCCGATAGTCGTGATGACTTAAGCCAGTATTCACCGGAAAAGACTGTGGTCGATAATGTTCACCGCAATATCAGCTCTACTGTCCCCCACTCAGCAGTCTCGGTTCACGACGACCTGACACCCGATAACGGCTTCCCCTGTGGCAACACTTCCTGCATCCACTTTGGTACAAAAGCGTTGCGAGAAATGGGCAAGCGTTACTATGATGCATTGCTTGATGCAGCGAGATAACCCACGCTGAATCAGCGTGTCAGCTGCGACAGCGTAACCAGTGGCGATGCATCCTCCGCGCGCCCACCCAATAAAGCACTATATTCAATAGACCGAGTCCAATCTCAGGAAGCTAGTCATGGGTCCCTATCCACACAACTCGCCGGCCCCGTCTGTGACAGACGAAAACCCGATTGGATGTAATGGTTTTGAATTCGTGGAGTTTGCTCACCCACAGCCTGAAATGCTGGATGAGCTGTTTCTACAGATGGGGTTTGTCAAAGTAGCCCGCCATCGTTCCAAAGACGTGAACTTGTATCGACAAGGCGATGTCAACTATCTGGTAAACGCCGAGCCGGACTCCTTCGCACAACAATTCGCGCGACAGCATGGCCCCTGTGCCTGTGCCATGGCCTGGCGGGTGGACAATGCGGCCCAGGCGATGAACCATGCGGTCAAGCTTGGTGCCACCCCGGTCACAATGCCGGCAGGTCCGATGGAATTGAATCTGTGTGGAATCGAAGGCATTGGTGGAAGTCATATCTATTTCATTGATCGATACGGGGCAAAAGGATCTATCTATGATGTCGATTTCAACTGGCTGGATAAACCGGACCCGTCACCTGAACCCGCGGGACTATATTATCTGGATCACCTGACCCATAACGTGGAACGCGGCAACATGGATACCTGGACCGGATTCTACGAGCGTCTGTTCGGATTTAGAGAAATCCGTTTTTTTGATATCGAGGGAAGATTTTCAGGATTGTTTTCACGTGCCCTGACCAGCCCCTGTGGCAAAATCAGAATACCTATCAACGAAAGTCGCGATGACAAAAGTCAGATCGAGGAATATCTGAAGCAATACAATGGCGAAGGGATACAGCATATTGCCTGTGGCTCGCGTGATATTTATAAAACAGTGCAGCAACTGTCTGACAATGGTTTGAAGTTTATGCCCCCACCCCCGGACACCTACTACGGCCAGATTGATGCCCGACTGGAGGGACATCAAGAGTCGATCGAGCAACTGAAAAAACACGGCATACTGATTGACGGCGAGGGAGTCGTTGATGGAGGCATGACAAAAGTACTGTTGCAGATATTTTCCAAGACAGTGATCGGTCCGATATTTTTCGAATTTATACAACGCAAAGGTGACGACGGGTTTGGTGAAGGCAATTTCAAAGCACTCTTTGAATCAATAGAAGAAGACCAGGTACGCCGTGGCGTACTCGGCTCCAAGTGAGAGTTACATTGTGATTTTGCATGACTATTTCCGTTCCTCTGCAGCCTACAGGGTACGCATCGCGTTAAACCTGAAGGGGCTCGCATACGAGCAACGCAGTGTCAATCTGCTCAACGGTGACGAATACAAAGCCGAATACGCCAGCATCAATCCTCAGGCTCTGGTGCCTTCATTGCAACTCGCCGATGGAACGATCCTGACCCAGTCTTTGGCTATTTGCGAGTATCTTGATCAAGCCTACCCCGACACACCACCATTGTTGAACGGTGACGCCTTGCAACAAGCCCAAACACGGGCCTTCTGTCAGGCCATTGCTTGCGATATCCACCCGATAAACAATCTCAGGGTGCTGACCTATCTGACAGGCGAGTTGAACGTCAGCGAAGAAGCCAAACTGGATTGGTACCGCCATTGGGTAACTACAGGCCTTGCGGCATTGGAAATTCAATTGGAAAAATCCAGTAAAAAAATCTACTGTTTTGGTGACACCCCCGGTCTGGCTGACGTTTGTCTGATTCCGCAACTATTCAATGCCCGACGTTTCGACATCCCTCTCTCCGATTATCCGCAGCTGCTGCGTATCGACCAGGCCTGCACTATATTAACGGCTTTTGCGGATGCACATCCGTCGTGCCAGCCTGATGCACCGAAAGCTCAGAGCTGATCTGCCAAACTGGAATACGGCACCATAACTGCTTGATAGGGATCGATGAAACTCCACGCTCTCCAATACCTCCGGGCTGTAGCCGCTATCGCAGTGGTGTACAGTCATGCAGCGATCCAGGTCGACAGCTACAAGCATTACCTGTCAGAGCTTGGAGCGTTCGGTGTAGACATCTTTTTCGTGCTGTCCGGTTTCATCATGGTCTACATATCGAAACCCACCGACACCCCACTGGCATTTTTCAAAAACCGCTTTCGGCGTGTGGTGCCACTGTACTGGTTTTTCACGCTTTTAATGGCGTCGATTCTTTTGTTTATGCCATCGATTTTTAAAAACTCCACGTTCGATCTAACGGCATCACTGCAGAGTCTGCTTTTTATCCCGCACTTCAGCATTGCGCAAAAGGAAATGGTTTGGCCGATTCTTGCTCCCGGGTGGTCGCTAAACTACGAGATGTATTTCTACGCCCTATTTGCGCTATCTCTGTTGCTGGCCAGGCAGTATCGGGTCTGGTTTGTTGGTGCTTGCATTTTTGCCGTCTTTGCATTGGCAAATCTGTCAGGAAGCAAGAGTGCCATCAGTCTCTTTTACAGCGATGCCATCGTTTTCGAATTTCTGTTTGGGATGGTGCTGGCGATAGTTTTCCTTAAAGGCATGAAAGTATCGAATAAAGCAGCATGGCTGATGATCGTGTTCGGTTTTGCGCTGCTGATAGCATCGTTTCCGATTCCACGCATCATAGGATACGGAATCCCGGCACTAATGATTGTGGCTGGTACTCTTTACTGCCGTATACCCAATGTTCCTTTTCTGGTGATGCTGGGCGATTCTTCGTATGCCTTGTACCTCTGCCATATATTTACCTTGGGCGTATGTCGAAAAGTGATTCCGCCATTCCTTGGCGACAGTTTTGCGTCAGCGCTGATCTTTGCCATTCTGGCAACCCTGATCTGTATTGTCAGTGGGATCGTCGTGCACTTCGCAATTGACAACTGGTTACTGCGGGAAGAACGCGTGACCCAGCTACGCCAACGATTCGTCTCCTCAAGCTGATTTTCAGCCGCGGTATTGTGTTGTAATGCACATTTCGTCCGCGCGATCTGCCAACCGGCCATACGATAGCGCCAGACTGTGAGGCCTCTGGCCGCTATTCGGATGTAATCCGATTACACTTGGGGCCATGACAAGCAATACAGACACACTTCGGGAAATCTTCAGGATAGCGGTAGATCACCGTCTCATTCTGATGGATGCCAGGGAGCGTCCCATGAGAAACGGATCTCGCAGCAGTCTGATGTATCAGGAACTGACGGCCGCACACCAGCTGGTGGCTCACTACCGAGTCTGGATGCACTTGTCTGATGGCACTCCTCAGCGTTTGCAAAACGGCTGGGAAAAGTACTCACCTGACGGCGTGCTACTGGACCGTGAAGTCAGGTACAGCAACCCGACAATATCTGATATTGAGCCCGCACCGATCTCCCCGACCCTACACTAGAATCTGCCAGCACTGACCTGGCAGGCACCATCATCAAGTCATGCTGTTATGACCTGTCAGCCGCTGTGAAAAGGGTAGCACCACGCTCACAGTCAAATCACTGCGACCATGGGCGGATGCTACCCGCGTTTCAAACGGTCTTCTCTTAACAGATTTTCACTTAGCTGATTTTCACTAGCCAATTTTCTCGTAGACCGCTTGCGAGAACACCACGTCACCGGTAGTAAACAGAATACTGAACTGTAAATCAGCCACAACTGACACTGCGGCTCCCACCGGTTTATCCTCCAGTTTCGATTGATGAAGTGTCGATTGTTCCGGAGCGATTTGTTTGACGATCAGAGGTAACGCCGGGTTTTGAGCAACGGCGTCAAACCCGGATGGCATGTCCATTGAAAATACCGACGTGCCGAACAGTGCTGATGCGACACAACTGCAACTACTTGCGGTGATTCGTATGCCAACTGGTTTCGATTGACCTGAGCCGGTCTCCCGGAGGCGGGCGGTATCCATAGTGATGTCCCTCGACAACCTCATTTGTAAGAGGTTTTCAGTGGTGGACAGTTTTGCTGTCCATTCCTGGCTAACTTCGATCTGTTTTACAGACCGTTGTCAGCACAGTACGCAGGCTTGGTTTAGCCAGCTTTAGAGAAACATATCAATACAGAACAAACAACAGGGTGTGAGCTTATGCTCACTATAAATTTTTACAATACACTACTCGAAAGCAGCAACTTCGTTTGGCTCAAAACCAGCGATGACGTCGAGAAAATCATCCGCATAACGTTGCAGTTTCGCTTTGCCGACGCCAGAGATGGCCGCAAATTCAGTCAGGCTTTGTGGTCGCTGCTGCAGAATCGCCAGCAACGTGGCATCACTGAACACGATATAGGCAGGCACGCTCTGCTCATCAGCCAGACGACTTCGACAGTCGCGCAATGCTTCCCATAGCGGCTTGTCGGCACTGTTCATATCAAGCGCGACGGCGCGCTTTTTAGACTTGCGTAATGCGGGCTTGCTGGCTTTTCTCAAGTGCAGGGACTGCTCCCCCCGCAACACCGGCCTCGCTTGCTCGGTAAGCTTCAGGACACCGTAGGACTCCTGCTCGGATCGCAGCAAACCGAGTCCGATGAGTTGCCTGAAAATACTCCGCCACTCGGTCGCTGACAGATCAGCACCGAGTCCGTAAGTCGAAACATGCTGGTGGCCGGCTTGCAGAATGCGCTCGCTCTCCTTGCCCAGCAACACATCAATCACGTAGTTTACGCCGTATCGCTGCTGGGTCCGATAGACACAAGACAGCGCCTTTCTGGCGGATTCGGTGGCATCCCAGGTTTCCGGGGCGGAAATACAGTTATCACAGTTGCCACAAGTCGCTGGCGCCGTCTCCGAAAAATAACCCAACAACGCATGCCTTCTGCACGCCGTGAGTTCGGCAAAGCCCAGCATCGACTCCAGCTTTTGAAATTCGACGTTGCGATGCTGATCATCGGCATCAGATGACTGCATCAGGTTTCGCAAACTGATGACGTCTTGCAGACCATAGGACATCCATGCATTGGCTGGCAGGCCGTCGCGACCTGCACGCCCGGTTTCCTGATAATAGGCCTCCATACTCTTGGGCAAATTCAAATGCGCAACAAAACGCACATCCGGTTTATCTATCCCCATGCCGAATGCGATGGTGGCGACGATGATGACGCCCTCTTCACGCAGGAACCGTTTCTGATGCCGTGCTCTGACCGAAGAGTCGAGGCCCGCATGATAAGGAAGGGCTGTGCGCCCTTGTTGTGAGAGCCACTCAGCGGTAGATTCAACTTTCTTGCGTGACAGGCAATAGACAATCCCACTGTCTTGCGCGTGTTGTTCCTCAATAAATCGCCACAAATCGTTTTTGCCTGCAACCGCCTCGCTAATATGATATCGAATGTTGGGACGGTCAAAGCTTGCGACAAACTTCTTTGCTGATTGCAAACCCAGCTGGGAAGCGATTTCAGCCCGGCTTCTCTGATCAGCTGTTGCGGTGAGTGCAATCCGGGGAACTTCCGGAAACTCCAGAGCCAGTACAGACAAGCCCAGATATTCTTTTCTGAAATCATGTCCCCATTGGGAGACACAATGTGCTTCGTCAATGGCAAAAAGAGAGATGCTTGCCTGCCGCAGCAAATCCAGCATTCTCGGCATTAACAGCCGTTCCGGAGCGACGTAAAGTAAATCGAGTGAACCATCGAGCAAGGCCTTCTCAGTACGAGCCACCTCGGAAGCACTGAGTGTGGAATTGATGAAAGCGCCTTCGATACCGAGCGCCTGGAGGGCATCAACCTGGTCCTGCATCAACGCGATTAACGGTGATACCACCACGCCTACACCTGGTCTTGCCAGAGCTGGAATCTGGTAGCAAAGAGATTTACCGCCGCCTGTCGGCATCAACACCAGGGCACTGTTGCCATCGATCAGCGTATTGATGATGTCCTGCTGCTGACCACGAAACTCGTCATAGCCATAAATGTTCTTTAGTATCGAATGAGCTGATTCAAGCATCTGGTTATTTCGCCTAACGCGCACTCATCCGGATAGCCCCGTCAAGCCTGATCACTTCGCCATTAAGCATGGTGTTCTCAATGATGTGGGTGGCAAGATCTGCAAATTCTCCTGGCTTACCCAGACGTGACGGAAAGGGGACTTGCGATGCCAAACTGTCTTGCACCTCTTGAGGCATTGCACTGAGCATAGGCGTTGAAAATATACCCGGTGCTATCGAACAGACCCTGATGCCAAGTGATGCCAGATCTCTGGCCATCGGCAGAGTCAATCCAGCGACAGCGGCTTTTGATGCCGCGTAGGCACACTGCCCTACCTGACCATCGAACGCTGCGACAGAGGCAGTATTGATAATGACGCCCCGCTCTCCGTCTTCCAGAGTGGACAGGGCTGACATCTTCTCCGCCACCACTGAGGATAACAGGTAGGTGCCGGTCAGATTGATCGCAACCGTTTTTTGAAACAAGGCGGCGTCGTGAGCCCCCTTGCGAGACACCGTCCTGGCAGCGGGAGCGATACCGGCACACGAGATAAGTACCCGGGGTACACCAGACATGTCAATGCCCTGTTCGACAACTGACGATAATCCGTCAGTGTCAGTTACGTCACAGTGCAAAAAACCGGAATCAAGATCCCTGGCAACATCGGCTCCTTTATCATCGATATCGAGGATAAGCGTGGTCGCGCCGCGTTTTCGCAGCTCCGTCACACAAGCAGCACCGAGTCCGGACGCACCGCCTGTAATCCAGGCGACACAGTGTTGATCGACAATCATTTCACAAGGCTATCTTTGTTGAAGACTAAATAAAGGGAGAAAATCCCCAAAGGGATAAAACCCCACGTTAATGCTCTTTATCAAAAGGCGTGTAGTTGGCTTTCCACTCAGCATAAGTAGCCACCACCTCATCCATCACAGACTGCTCGTATTCACGCAGACCGCCGAGCAGCATGACCTTTTTCCCTGCACCGAGTTTTTCATTGTTTTCATGCAAGCTGAACTCAAGATTAACCACAGCTTTTTTGCCATCGAGCTCGAGATTGGAGCCGTCATAGTGTAACTGCATACCTGCACTCGCGGGCTTTTCGAAGTGCAACTCCATATTCTGATACATGACCAGGGGACGATTCGGATTGATCATCACATTGTGCTTTTGCATCAGAGCAACCAGGATATCCGGGAAGGTTTTACCAGAGAACTGGCAGTATTCCTGAATGAGCGTTTGCAGGACCTTCTCGTCTGTAGTGCGTTGCCCCTTACAGGTGATAGTGAGATAGTCCCGTTCGCGATGATCAGTCAGCGTATAACTGTCTTCAATGCTTTCGGGTAGATCAATCGATACCCCATCGCCCACCATGCCGAGATAATCAACCCGCGTAGACTCAGCCATCCCGTAACGGGTGAGTAAAATAGCCACCAGCAAATCGCCTGGCACACAAAAACGTTTTGCCTCTATGTCGTGTATCGGGTTGAAATCGCCAGCAACCTCCTTGGCGAAGCGACTGGCCTGAGCGCGGCTAAAGCGCAACAGCCCGTTATTGATGGTACAAAAGTCATTGATTACCACACTCATGCCTGCGACCTCCAGTTTTTGTCAACGGCTTGCCCGAGGAGCCTGCGAGGCACCATCCGGGTGTGCAGGGATTTGCACCAGGGAATGACGACCGCCAAATCTCTCTGGCGGGTTGCGGGCCGGCCCCGGAAAAGCCAACCAGCGCACAGGATTTTCCATTAAAACCGGACACAACGCAATATAACGGCTTTCTGCCGAGCACCTCAAAAAACAACCTTATAATACTCAACCCACTGCACACCCCGGCAAGCGATGCGAAACAGCGGAAATGCTCAAGCACGACGATGTGAGATTGAGCGAACAGCACAAAAATTGCTTATCAGACGAAACAATTAACAATATTTCAGGTCCAAACGGCTATTCACCAGCGTAAACAATCGCTGTCTGTGAAAAAATGGCTTTGGCCGTGTTGTCCGCTCGACTTGACTTATGAATAACCTGAAACAGCAACTCTGAACTCATGCCAGCCATTAATTTTTCAATGCTGCAGCGTTGGATTACCCAATACCTGCAACAAGGCCGGGTCG
>CALFCE010000126.1 GCA_937951215.1 uncultured Granulosicoccaceae bacterium | reverse complement strand
CCTGTCCTAACAAGACGCCGGATATATGTCAGCAAACCGATCCTCATTCACTATTGCATTCACGGGAGCGTCCATATATGTCCCCCGGGTTTTATTTTCCTTTGAAGTCTGGTTTGCGTTTTTCCATAAACGCTTTGCGGCCTTCTATGTAGTCTTCCGATGCAAAGCAGGCGGCTACCATGTCGTCGCAGCCTGTCAAATCGCGTGCCGAGGGATCTGGCTGCATTACTTGTGTTGCAATGTACTTCATAGCGCGAATCGTTAGCGGCGCATTGTCTGCTATGTTATTGGCAAGTTCGTTTACGCGTTCTGTCAGCTCATCTTCCGATACGACTTCCTGAACCAGGCCCAACTGTAGCGCGGTATCCGCGTCGATGGGTTTGGCGGTGAACATCAACTTTTTAGCGCTGGCGATGCCTACTGCGTTGGTCAGACGACGAATGGCATCGAAGGGGTAGCCAAGGGCCAGTTTCGCCGCAGGCATGGCAAAGCGCGATTTGCTTGAGGCGATACGAAAATCCGTGCACGCCGCCAGATTTAAGCCACCGCCCAGACAATGACCATTGATCATGCCGATCGTGGGCTTGGGGTAATTTTCTATCAACTCATACACGACTTTTATACGCGCATTGTAATGGTCGGTTGCCTCTTTGGAGCCACGCTCTTTTTCAAATTTGGAAATATCAGCACCCGAAACAAACGCCTTGCCACCTGCGCCTGACAGGACCACAACCCGTACATTGTCGTCAGTGGCAAACGCGGACAAGGCCTGTTCGACTGCATCCCACATTTCAAGTGAAACGGCGTTGTAGCGTTCCGGGTTGTTGAAAACAACGTGGCCGATGGCAGCGTCGACTTTGGCGATAATCTTGTCAGTTGGCAGCGTTAGTTCGGTTGTCATGTTGTCTCCCAGTCGAGAAAAATACAAAAAAGGTGCTTAGTTTATCGTGGAATTCCGGCTTCGATAGGTCGACCAGGCACGGAAGATAATCACTGCAGCTCCGATAATCAGAAAGATTGATGCATAGGAGAACTTGCCTTGATACTCGAAGCTGGTAAAAACCAGAAAGCCTTTGTCAGATATTATCATCGATTGTCGGAAGGCTTCTTCCATGCTGGCGGTCAGCACAAACGCGATGATAAAAGCCGCTGCAGAGAAGTTGGTTCGTCGCATGGCATACCCGATCACCCCGAACAGCAGCGCAAATCCAACATCCCAAATAGAAGCAAGTGAGGAATAGCTGGCGGCGAGTGCCGTCACAATAGCACGAACCAGCCGATACGGTGTTCAAAGGCTGCCGGTTAGGGCGTGCTGTTGTTGCCATGCTTTACAAGAGACTGGGCGCAAGCATAGGCTGAGGACCAAGCCCACTGAAAGTTGAAGCCGCCGAGGTGTCCGGTAACATCGACCACCTCGCCAATAAAATACAAGCCTGGCTGTGCCTTTGCCTCCATAGTCTTGGATGATATTCCATCGGTGTCGACACCACCCAGAGTGACCTCCGCGGTTCGATATCCCTCTGTGCCTGCTGGTACGATTTCCCACTCGTTAAATAGATGGCCAACCCGTTCGATCTGGGCATCAGGCCAGTCGGCTAGTGGTTTGTCCTGAAATTCTGGCCACCAGAGCCTTTCAAACTCAAGCACGACATTCTTTGGCAGTAATTGCGTGATGACGGTTCTGGCCAAACTCTTTGGACTGTTTTGCTTGGCTTGCTGCAGCGTGTTGGACAGGGCTTGATCAGGAATCAGGTCGATTTGGATCGGATCGCTTTGCTGCCAGTAATTGGAAATCTGCAGAACAACAGGACCACTTAACCCGCGATGCGTGAACAACAAGGCTTCTCGAAAACTTTGCTTACCAGCCTTGATGACTGCCGGTATCGCATTGCCTGACAGGCGAGCAAACATGTCTTTAAGCTGGCCTGTGAAAGTATACGGAACAAGGCTTGCCCGCACCGGCAACACCTTGAGCCCGAATTGCTTCGCGATTTCGTATCCGAACGGGGTGGGATCCATATGGGGTATGGACAGCCCACCGGTTGCGACCACGACTGCACTCGAACTGAATTTACCCACATCGGTGTATAGCTGATACGTTTTAGTGCTATGGTCAAAGTCAACTTTATTGATGCCGCATTGCATAACAGTTTCGACACCTGCGCTATCACACTCATTTCGAAGCAGGTTGACGATGTCACGCGCCTTGTCATCACAAAACAGTTGGCCATGGTCGCGCTCATGGTAGGCAATACCATGAGCTTCAACACTGCTAATAAAATCCCAAGAGGTGTACTGACTGAGAGCTGATTTTACAAAATGCGGGTTTTGACAGATAAAGTTTTCGGGTTCCACATACAAGTTGGTGAAGTTACAGCGACCACCACCTGACATCAGAATTTTTCGGCCTATTTTCTTGCTGCGCTCCAGCACGACGACTCGCTTGCCGAGCAAGCCCGCCTGCCAGGCACACATCATCCCGGCAGCACCGCCGCCGAGGATAATGGCATCGTATTGTTTTTCCATGCAAGCGTAAAAATCGAGGCTAAAAACCGGGGGACAGTATACCTATTTATTCAGACAAACCCCTTTACGGGTTATACCAACACAAGAATTTTCCGCTCAATCAGCCTGTGCCGACCCATAGTCTGTGTTGTTTCACAGACGGCCCGACAGGGCGTTACTTGATAAGGGTAGTCGGATTCAAGATCCGAGTACTCGAATTTGAGCTCTAGTCAAACCAGCTGCCTCTAGTACCATGCATCGGGTAATTCTTCCTTGCGTTTTGCAACGTAAGCATCAAGTGCTTCTCTGATTGCCGCATCGATTGGTGGTTGTTCGTAGCTCTTCAACATTTCGTTCCATCGGTTGAATGCGCGTTTGCGCATATCCATGCTGCCTTTTTCCTCCCAACTTTCGACGTTTTCACTATCGCTTAACTCTGCATCGTAGAATGCTGTTTGATAGTGGCGCATGGTATGAGCGGAGCCAAGGAAGTGTCCACCAGGCTCAACTTCTTCGTAGGCGTCGCGTGCCAGCTGGTCGTCGCTCATATCCAGCCCAGCGAGAATTTTCTGGTAGCTTCCCAGGCGGTCTGCATCCATCACGAATTTTTCATAGCCAGTGGTCAGCCCACCTTCCAGCCAGCCTGCGGCATGCAGTGTAAAATGGGACCCTGCAAGCATGGTGGAATGCATCGAATCAGCACTCTCATAGGCTGCTTGCGCATCTTCTATTTTGGATGCTGTTAACGATCCACCACAGCGCAGAGGTAATCCCACTCGTCGAGCCATTTGGCCGATCGCGTAATTGGAAACGACAGGCTCCGGCATACCAAAAGTGGGTGCACCTGATTTTAGGCTCATCGATGACAAAAAGTTGCCCATCACAAACGGTGCCCCTGGGCGCACCAGCTGCGCAAAGGCGCAACAGATCATGGATTCTGCCATGGCCTGTGCCACGGCTGCCGCAGTAGAAACTGGTCCCATTGCGCCGGTTAATATAAATGGTGTTACTACCATGGCCTGACCGCGTGATGAATACACCTGAATAGCTTCTGATACGACACGATCAATCAGTAACGGCGAGTTAGTATTTACGTTTGCCATGATAACGACGTTGTTGTCCATGGTCTCGGTGCCATGAAGAATTTCAGCCATATCAACACTGTCTTGCGCGCGGCTTTTTTCAGTGATCGCGCCCAGATGCGGCTTGTCACTCAACGTCATATGGGCATAAAGCATATCGAGATGCCGTTTGGATACCGGCACGTCAGTCGGCTCTGTAATGACCAGGCTCCCATGATGCAAGTTCGGATGCAGGTAGGTGAGTTTGACGAAATTTTCCAGATCTTTCATGGTGCCGTAGCGTCTACCACCTTCCAGATCACGAACAAAGGGTGGGCCGTAGACAGGTGCAAACACCTGGCTGTTGCCACCAATCACAACCGAGCGTTTTGGGTTACGTGCCAATTGGGTGAACTGAGCGGGCGCTTTGGCAACTTGAGCACGCACCCATTGGGCGTCGGCAAATACTTTGTCGCCATCCATCTTTACACCAGCATCACTCCAGATGCGCAGGGCGACTGGGTCATCGCGAAAAGCAAGCCCGACGTTTTCCAGCATCCAGTCAACCTGGTCATCCAGCTTTTCCAGCTGTTCTTCGTCGAGCGGATCAAAATAGGGTAGCTGCCGGTTAATATAGGGATCAGTAACAGGCGTGGCTCTGGATTCCACACCGGGGCGGCTTCTTCTGGATCGTCGGGCCATATTGTGAACTAGGCAAAAGCCAAAGCTCGATAATAGAGTCAGGTGGTCATTATTGGCAAGTAGTTGTTACCCAAGGCCAATGGTGGTCAGATGTAGATTGCTTGTGGCGGATTCTATGTTAGTTGCCTGGCCTGATTCAGCACTCAATATCGGACAGAAGCAAGGCATATTGCGCTCCATGCATATCCCGATCAAAGCGATGCCCTTGTACGACGTGGCGAGGGAAGCTGAACTTGATTACCGCAATCTCAGCCAGATCATAACGATAGACTTGGTCAGCCTCCAGCTGCAATACCGCGGCAACACTTTCGGTGGACAATGATTTTGATACGGTTTTGAAGACATCATCGCTGGGCAGGAAAATATCAATGGTGACCCAGAACGGCCCCGCATTTTTCGATCGCAATGCTTTAGCTGTTGTTGACAACGTTGCCACTGGCAATCTCCTCGATTCGCAAATCAAAACTCTGCATGGGGTCAGCCAGCAACAGCGTGTGGTTCAGAACAAACTCGTAGACAGCGCCTCTTTCAGATTCAGCAGGTGAATAGGGAAATGCGAAGGTTGGCAGGGCTTCGTTTTCGGTGAGGGGGAAATGCAACAGAAAAGGGTTGCAGAGCCGGGCGATGTCTGTTGCACGGGATTGTGTGTCCGATGTTATCAGCATCAGCACACCGACCTCTATTGGGTTGGAGTCGCAAAATTCGAGTGCACCGAGCGTTGCATTGGCACCGATCAATCTGAATTCCATATCATAATCACTGGCGCGCAGATTCATTTTGCTCTCGATAGATTTCCTCAAAAAGGCTTCAAGCAATTCACACCATTTTCCAGCTTGTTCGACGTATTCTTTTTGCCGGAGAAGCACAAGTGAGCTGGTCTGATATCCGCTCAGTGCTGCACCTTCGAGCTTTACCGTATATTGCTCTGCCGGGATCCATACAGACCCGGTGACGCGAACAGTTCGTGAATCTACGGCTTCGACTGAGGCCGCTTTGACATCCAGTGTACCGCCTGGCTCAACCAATTCGAGTGGATTGGCATTTTCGTACAGCATGTGAGCAATCACTGAATGGGACGTGCATTCCGCACCGCTTGCCAGTGGTGTGACAGTAAACCCTGATTCATCAAAGTCTATCTGGATAACGCCGCTGACCGGATGGGTGCTGCACAAAGCACCGCACTCGCCAATCTTGGCGCCATGCCATGCGGCTCCTGGTGCTGCTCCACGTGCAAGCGGCAACGCTGCGATAACGGCGGTGTCGGTAGTTCGTCCTGCCAGAACAATATCGGCTCCGGCATTCAATGCAGCAGTGATTTGTTCCACTCCTGCCAGCGCAACAATATTGGTGCAGCTTTGCAGAATTTCTGTGCTTAGAGGTATTTCGGGTTTAAGGTACCCGATTTTTTGATTGTGTTCGGCATCAATCAAATCGCTGGCCGATTGATCGCTGTACAGTCGCGCAATCTTCAAGTTCTGACCGAGTTCGCGAGCAATGTCCAAGGTCATCTGATACATCCAGTCAACCGTGCTTGCAGTACCGCAGGTGCCGCAGGAACCGAGAATTAAAGGTACGCCAGCGGTTGCACGCGCCAGCATCAGTTCCCGCCATTCAGCTCTTGTTGCCAGCTCTGAATATTTACTGGTTCCTGTACCCAGATAATAGGGTCCACTATCTGTTGATCCGCCATCAATACAGATGGCATCAGGCTTTGCCTCAACACCACGCTGCAAAGCTTCACTGTCAAAGCCAAGACCGAGCACGCCGCTGGGTATCAGTATTCTGGTTTTCAATCTGCTATCCGCTGATGGAGAACTGTTGTGTCACAGTATACTTGATCTGATCTATGTGCCACCGCTCATCAACGGATCTTGTTGATTGCGGTAAATTGACAGCGAATACTGTTTTACTCGGAGAGATTTTCGTCTCAACCCGTATCACCGTGAATGGCAACGATTTATGGAATAATCACAGATCGGTTTTTCAAGCAGAGCTGTTAATAATCTATGAGCTATCAATCTCCGCCGAACCAGCAGCTTTACTATGATCAGGTTTGGGCATTAGTGCGTAAGGTTCCGCGTGGCATGGTGATCACCTATGGGCGAATCGCCAGAATGCTCCCGATACCAGAAGGGATAAGTGCCGAGGATTATCAGCTGTCAGCTTCGCGATGGGTCGGTTTGGCGATGGCTGCTTGCCCCGATGATGTGCCCTGGCAACGTGTGGTCAATTCCCAAGGAAAGTTCAGCTACTCGGATGCAGGAAAGCAGGCAGAGCTGTTGGCAGCAGAGGGTGTATATCCTTCGAAAGGCAAAGTTGACCTTGTCGAATACGAATGGAGTGGTACGGAGCAGGGAGATGAGGTCAGACAGGGAAGTTTGTTTTGATGGTGTCAGCCAGTTTTCCTGTTTGCTCTCGAACCTCATTGCCGAAAGCGGGTTATTATACCGTTGTGTAATCTTTAACAAGCTGTGGAACAAGTCGCTTTTCAGTATTTGTGCGATTTCAGCTAAATACCGGAATCCAGCAGCTCTTTTATAATTGTTTCTCCAATTCTGAGTGTCAAGCCAGATATCGGGCCAGATATCGGGCCAAACGGGTTCTGGAACTTCTTTCGCCCTTCGACTTCCTAATAACTACAGCTGGCAAGGTAGTCAGTTTTTGATTGTTGAGCTAACTTTTTCAGGGAGTCAAAAA
>CALFCE010000125.1 GCA_937951215.1 uncultured Granulosicoccaceae bacterium | reverse complement strand
CACCAGCTGCTGATGTCGAGCAGCTGATGCAGGAGGGGTTGCTGGATGACAACTGCTTCGCGGTTTTATTTCAGTATCCGGAAACGGAGGGCTGTGTATCCGATCTCGCCGCGGCCTGTGAACTTGCAAGTGAAAAAGGAGCTTTGGTGATCGTGGCAACAGATTTACTGGCACTGACCCTGTTGCCTCCGCCTTCAGATTTTGGGGCTGATATTGTAGTTGGTAACTCGCAGCGTTTTGGTGTTCCGATGGGTTTTGGCGGGCCTCATGCGGCTTTTATGGCCACCACCGACAAGCTCAAGCGCAGTATGCCCGGTCGCCTCGTGGGCGAGTCGGTTGATAGTCACGGCAACAAAGCCTATCGACTGGCTCTGCAAACTCGTGAACAACATATTCGACGAGAGAAGGCAACGTCCAATATTTGTACGGCGCAGGCACTGCTGGCAATCATGGCAACCTTGTACGCTTGCTATCATGGTCCGGCAGGACTTCAACAAATTGCCAGGCGTGTTCACAACCGTGCCTGCCTGCTGCAAAAAACGCTTCAGGCAGCCGGTTTGACCTGTGGTTCAAAAGTCATTTTCGATACTGTCGCGGTTCAGGTGCCTGATGCTGATGCAGTGATAAAGCGAGCCTGTGATGCTGGTTACAATTTACGCAAGGTGTCGATGGATCGCGTGGCCATCTCACTTGATGAAACCTGCACTTTGGGTGATCTGGAGTCTGTGGCCTCGGCTATCACTGAACAGAATGTCACGCTCGGCTTCGCTGACATTGAACAATTAAACACGGTCGATTCCGGCGCTAACAGCGGCGAGTCGGGCGCACTGCCGATAGCCTCGCGGCGCTCAACGCGATTTATGACTCAGGCTTGTTTTAATCAGTATCATTCAGAAACGGAAATGATGCGTTATCTGCGCAAGCTGTCGGATCGGGATATCGCGCTGGATAGAGCGATGATTCCACTGGGCTCCTGCACCATGAAACTGAATGCGGCAGCTGAAATGATGCCGGTTTCCTGGTCGGCTTTTAGCAATGTGCACCCGTTTACTCCACCTGAACAGGTTGGCGGTTACCATCGGATGATTACTGAGGTCGAGCAAATGCTGTGCGCATGCACCGGCTATGCTGCCGTGTCCTTGCAACCGAATGCCGGCAGTCAGGGTGAGTTTGCCGGGCTGCTCGCCATTGCCCGTTATCATCAGTCACGTGGTGAGAATGATCGCGATATTTGTCTGATACCCAGCTCGGCCCACGGCACTAATCCTGCCAGTGCTCAAATGGCTGGAATGCAGGTAATTGTGGTCAATTGTGATGACTGCGGGAACATTGATCTGGATGATTTGCAGCAAAAGCTTGATCAATATTCCAGCCGGGTAGCTGCGATCATGATTACCTACCCATCCACACACGGTGTGTTCGAAGTTCATGTTCGTGATGTTTGCGACAGGGTGCATGCCGTTGGCGGGCAGGTCTATATCGATGGTGCCAACCTCAATGCCCTGGTTGGGGTGGCGCAGCCAGGTGTATTCGGTGGTGATGTATCGCACTTGAATTTGCACAAAACCTTTTGCATTCCCCACGGCGGTGGTGGGCCGGGTGTCGGCCCGGTCGCAGTGGCCGAACATCTGGCGCCCTATCTGCCGGGACACTTTCAACTGGATGAACCGAACGGGGCGGTGAGTGCTGCACCATTCGGGAGTGCTTCGATACTCCCGATCACCTGGATGTACATCCGGATGATGGGTTATCGCGGCTTGCGCGCCGCCACCAGAACGGCGATTTTGAATGCCAATTACATCGCTCGTCGTCTGTCAGCTGCCTATCCGGTTTTGTATACGGGTCACAACGGCTTTGTTGCACATGAATGCATCATCGATACAAGGGGATTGAAAGAATCGGCTGGTATATCGGTTGACGATATCGCCAAACGCCTGATTGACTATGGCTTTCATGCACCGACCATGTCGTTTCCTGTGGCGGGCACACTGATGATTGAGCCCACCGAAAGTGAATCCTTGATTGAGATCGACCGCTTCTGTGATGCCATGTTGTCGATCTTTGAGGAAATACAGAGTGTCCAGAATGGCGACTACACTCGCTCTGATAACCCGCTGGTCAATGCTCCTCATACCGCTGAGTGCCTGCTGGATGAGCAGTGGGAGCATTGTTACACTCGCAAGATTGCCGCGTATCCGGCAGGAACGGCGGCTACGCTGGACTCGCCTGCTCCGGCGAAATATTGGCCACCGGTGGGCCGTATCGACAACGTGTATGGCGATAAAAATCTGGTCTGTTCATGTCCGCCCCTGTCAGATTACAGGCTTGATGAAGTGACTGACCCTGTATTGCAGGCCTCTGGCTAGCCAATCCGCCAAAGCAGGTGCGTGCAGGCAGAAAGTTGGCATAACCGTTTATTGCGCGCGGTAGCGCTGAAAGTGTCGCTTTGCTCACAAACGGGCTATAAGCCCGCTGAAACTGAATTCTGTTCAGAATCGGTTCAGGCAGCCATTGCTACTGTGGCGTTCACCAACAGCGTGAATGACGGAGGAAATAGCTGTGTCAAAAACTGAACCGCAAGCGCAGGCACTGCAACATAACGAATTGCCGCAAAAGTCCCTGGCCAACAGTAAAGGCCAATCTTTCTTTTCGGGTTTGGCCTATCTGTTAAGCCCCATAACCTCTGCTGCACTGTTGGTCGGTCTGCTTGTCACGGCTAACCACGCCAATGCTGAAAGCTACTTCTCAATTGACGGCTCGTCGGTATCACTTGAAAACGAAACCGATTCGGATCTAACCGCCGGTGGTATGCGATTTCGCATGGGAACGCAGATCAGCGAAGTATTTGATATCGAAGGGCAATTGGGTTTCAGCTTTGACAAGGACACCGAGTCCTATGATGGATTGGGCGCAGCTTATATGGGTGCATACTTGAAAGGGTACATTCCGGTAGGTCATTTTAGTGCTCTCTACGGCCTCGCTGGCTGGTCGAATGTGTCCTTGTCGCAAGAGGTCGGTCAGGGTGAATTTACCGAGGAACGCTCAGGATTTTCCTGGGGGTTTGGCCTTGAAACCCAGCTCACTACCAATCTTGATATCACGGCGGACTATATGAGCTATGTGCGAAATGAAGGGTTGTTCACTAATGTGTCCGCGCTCAGTGTGGGTTTAAAACTGTATTTTTAATCCAAACTGAAGCGGTATTTGCACGCTGGTTACAGAGCCGGGCAGGGCAAAGCGCAACACCACGCAGAGATTGCATGCTGGCCTGATTTTGCGACGGCCCTACGGGTTTTCTGTACCAACCGTTTCTGTACCAACCAGCGGCAGTGCATGTGACAGCATGCTTTGGTAAGCCGCCTGACACTCATCTGCCACTGCGTCCAGCTCTGCAGTCAATCTGACCTCTGAAGCCTTCCACGGCATAAACCCGGTTGACCGCTCGACGGCATCGTACCAATGAGCGGCCCATATCCCATCCGTGTCCCGCCTGCCTGCCGGCCAACGGAGCATGCTCTGTTCAAAACGGATGTCCAGCATTTCACAGAGCTTTTTCAACATGGTCTCGGGTTGTTGCAGAAAGCGGTCACTGTCGATCGCAATCGGTGTGACTGCGTTGTATTCGCTGACATGATTAAACACGCGCAACTGTTGTGAAAACCCCAAATCGACGGCTTCCACTTGCTGTCTTTTTTTTGCATAGGACGCTACAACACGTTTGGGATCACGAATAAGAAAACAATTAACAAGCTGGTCCGTCCAGCCAAGATCGAGCTCATCCAGCATATGGGTAGTGATATGCTTCTGGTAAGTGATTGGATGCTTGTCAGAGCCTGCCGATGTTACCTGTTCGATTACCTTGTCGGGGTCGGTTTGCATGCTGTCGATGATATCCGCAGCCATCGGGTGATCGACGCCTGAACGTTTCAGGTAGTAGCCATAGAATGGCTCATCAATCACTGATGTATCGGCTCGGTTCTCCCAACTGCGCATCATCGCGGTCGAAATATTTCGTGGGCCTGACCACATCGCAATCAACATGTTCAATACTCCATTTCTTTCTGTGGGCTAACCGTTGCCTTATCGTGAGGTGTAGAGGCTTATATAAAGCTGGCTTCCGTCGCACTTTTACTCATGATCTATAGTAGTGCAGACCGCCTGCTGGAATTGTACCTTCCCGGGCATAAGTTAAGTTGCTAAAACCACTGCTGAAACTATCGTGATCGCGGGTAGCCAGCACGCGTGCAATGCCGGGCATTGGCATACTTCTTGGGGTTTGTAACAAGTGAGTGATTCAAACAGCACCGATAGCGGAGCAGGCTCCAGCCACAAACTACTCATCTGTGTGATTTGCGGGTGGCTTTATGATGAGGCACTGGGGTCACCGGCGGATGGACTGCCAGCTGGTACACGTTGGGTTGATGTTCCCGAGGATTGGGTCTGCCCCGATTGTGGCGCCGGGAAAAGTGAGTTTGACATGCTGGAGCTCAAGCGGCAGCACAAGCAATCTAATTGATACAGGATAGGTGAGCAATGAACAAGAATGACACGCTGGAGCAGTGTATATCTCAACTGGCTGATGCTGATTTGGGCCAATTGATCATGGCAGTGGCGGAGGCCTGTTGCGAACTATCTGCGCTGGTTCAGCAGGGTGAACTGGCTGGCATCCTCGGTGCTGCTGGCAGTTCCAACGTGCAGGGAGAAGATCAAAAGAAGCTCGATATTATAGCCAACGATGTTTTTCTCGAAAAATTACCTCCCTGTGGACAGTTGCTGGCGATGGCCTCGGAAGAGATGGAAGACATCTACCCGGTTAACAAACCTTCCCCTGAAGCGAAATACCTGATTACTTTCGATCCACTGGATGGCTCCTCCAATATTGATGTTAATGGTGCTGTTGGAACCATCTTTTCTGTACTGACCCATGCGGGTGGTGATGTCAGCAGTGAATCGTTTCTGCAACCGGGCAGTCAGCAAATTTGTGCCGGCTATTGCCTCTACAGCTCTGCAACCATGTTGATTTTGACTACCGGTGATGGTGCTCACGGCTTTACTCTGGACACCAGCAGTGGCAGTTTCGTGCTAAGCCATCCGCATATGCAACTGCCCAAAACAACCACTGATTATTCCATTAACGCGGCCTACCAGCGTCACTGGTTTGCCCCGATCAAACAATATATTGACGAATGTGTCGCGGGCAAAGACGGCGTTCGGGGTGAAAATTTCAATATGCGCTGGGCCGGGGCCATGGTTGGAGATGTGCATCGGATCATGTGCAAGGGGGGGCTTTTTCTATACCCCTCCAATAAAAAGCTGGCCAGCGAAGGTAAGCAGGGCAAGTTACGTTTGCTCTATGAGGCCAACCCAATGAGTTTTATTGTCGAGCAGGCTGGGGGAGCAGCCACTACAGGAGAGCAGCGGATCATGGAACTGCAGCCCGATGGCCTGCATCAGCGGGTGCCGGTTATCATGGGTTCGGAGGTCGAGGTACAGCGTGTGACTTCTTATCACGATAACAGCGCGGTATAAAAACCCCGATGACTGATAACCCAGAGGCTTTCTGGCGTGATAAATCACTCGAGGAAATGACTGATACCGAATGGGAATCGCTGTGTGACGGCTGCGGGCGCTGTTGCCTGCAAAAACTTGAGGACATAGAGACCGCAGAAATTCACTTCACCGCTATCGCGTGCAAACTGCTGAATCTGCAAACCTGTCGCTGCTCTGATTATACAAACCGTTTTCAATCCGTGCCCGACTGCACTTTGGTCAGACCCTTGACCGACAAAAAGAGAGCCTGGCTTCCCGATAGCTGCGCGTACAAACTTCTCGATTCCGGGCAACCTCTGCCGGAATGGCATCCACTTTTGTCGAATGATCCGAACAGTGTTTTCGAAGCCGGCATATCGGTTCGTGATTTTGCCGTATCCGAAGAAAATGTAGATCAGTCAGACTACCCTGAATATGTGATTCAGTGGCATGACCGCTAGACCATAACGAATCATAGTC
>CALFCE010000124.1 GCA_937951215.1 uncultured Granulosicoccaceae bacterium | reverse complement strand
GGCGTTACTGCAGCTTTTTGGCTCGAAGATGCTGACACAATCAAATATCTCAATGTATTTGGCAAAGCCGACCCACGGCCGATCAAATAAAGAGATTGACGTTCCACCGGTCATGGACACGTAAAAATTCAGGATCATCGGTGCAAACGTGAACAGCCCGAATATCAACATATTGGGCAGCAGCAGCGCGTATGGAACACCGCCTCTCCCCCACAAGCTTTGCGCAAGTTCCACCGGGAACCCCAACAGGTCCATTAGAAAATGCGGTATCTGGTAGATTTTGTAACGCCGCCGGGCAAGCAGCCAGATGGAACCCACACCCAGCCAAAGCAGGCCGATGCTGGTCATCAGGAGGGCGGCAAGTGTCATAGGTAGGCGTTGTTGATTTTAAAAAAGCGAAACTGTCATTAACAACAATGCCGGACCTGAGGCGGCTTAATGCCTCAGGCCCGGGTCATTGCAAGTGGGAGCATCGGCTACTTGGCTACTTCTTCCTCAATTTTTGCCAAAGCTTCTTCCAGCGTTAGCTCACCATTCATTGCGGTTCCAAGGTACTGAATAGTCGCATTGAAGAACACGCTGTTGTTGGCAGTACCCTGCATGCGATAGGCCTGGGGCGTCTGCTCAGCTGCAACCGCCGCCATTGAAGTGAAGGCAGTCAAGCCATTTGCCACCGCTTCAGATGCACCGGCACCCGCGTAGTCCACACCTTCAGCCTGCAACTTGCTGTGCGCCGGGATTGCGTAGGTACGGGCTGCCCACTCGCCGGCTTGCGCCTCGGCCGCCATCCAGTCAATAAACCTGGCAGCTGCTTCTTCTTTTTCAGCATCACCACTTTTGAAAGCAACCAGACCCTGTCCACCAGGCATGATCCCGCAACCGTCAGGACCACAAGGTACCGGCACGATAGCCCAGTCAAACTTGTCGCCAACATTGGATTGCACATTGGCAGTATTCCACGAGCCAGACATATAAAATGGGACGTCCTGGTTAAAAAACATCTCGTTGCCATTGGCGTATTTACTACCGGATACCGCAGGCCAGATATCAGCCGGCATAAGCCCTGACTCATGCCATTCCATCATCATCCCGGCAAAGGTTCGAAAACCGTCGTCGACAACGAATTTGCCTTCATCGTCAAAGTATTTCGCACCGTATGACATGGCTGGGCCCGCAAAACGGTGACCCGAACGATCCATGACCATACCGGCATAACTACCAGTGGCATCCATAACAGCCTGAGTGGCCTCGGCCCAGTCTTCCCAGGTTGCCCCTGCAGCAGGAAGCTCGACTTCGGCTTCTTCGAACATGGTCAGGTTTACATAGGGCCCGGTCACTGTCATCTCGGAGTGATAACCATAGATGCCATCAGGTTTACCGGCTCGATACCAGGGCAAAACCGCACCGTAAGCTGCCTCCCATGCATCGGCATCTACAAAAGGTGTCAGATCTACGTAATACGGGTTCAAACCGCCAAGTTGCGTAACAAAGGCCATGTCCGGGCCAGTACCAGCTTCGAGCTGTACCGGAAGCTGTTCACGGATCACGTTGTAACCAACCAGGTTAACCGTAATGTTGACGTCCGGATTGTCTTTCTTGTAGCGCTCTGCCAGTTCGGAAAACGTTGCACTTTTCGCATCGACGTCACTCATCATCATGTTCAGATCAACGGCACTGGCCGCCGTTGTCCAGCACATGACAGTCACAGCGATGCAGCCCGCAAACCATGTGCATCCGGGCCGATTAAATAGTGTGCTCATTAAGTGTTACTCCTGTTTATGTTGAGTTTCATCATTAGGTCCTCCAGTATTTCTGGCCGTCATGGCTTTTTTATTGGCGCAATTCGGTACCAAAATACCCAAGCGGTCTTATTTTGCCATTCCTGCAGATGCTGAACCACATATTGCCGCAGTTCCAATGCTATGATTGAATGACATTATGCAATATATGCATGAGAGTCAGCTATGGATATCAGCTTATTCGGTGATCTTGAAAGACTGAATCAAACCGGCAACTTCACTCGTGCTGCAGAACTGGCAAACATAACCCAACCCGCGTTTAGCCGCAGGATAAAAGCACTGGAAGCCTGGGTCGGGACAAAACTGGTGGACCGGTCACGGCAACCAGTAACGCTGACTGCGGCTGGTTCGCAGATGCTCGAGGCCGGCCTGCAATCGCTTGCACATATCGAACAGGTTCGTAGCCAGGTGCTCAACGCGCAATCACTGCCTGAAAAATACGTTGTCGCATTCGGCAAACAGCACTCTATCAGCTGGCGTTTCTACACCAACTGGTTACGCGCTGTCGAAGAAGCCTATGGGCCAGTCCTGTCTCGCCTCAGAGCTGATGACTTGCCCCATTGCATGACGGAGCTGCAAAGCGGTGAGCTGGATTTTGTCATCGCCTATGCACGAGCTGGAGAGTTGATTGACAATAGTCAGAGCATAGTCATAGGGAAAGACAGATTGGTTCCTGTGTGCAAACCCGATGCAGACGGTAAGCCGATATACAATTTTAACAACAAGGATCAAATTCCTTTTCTTCGCTTTGGAGATGAATCATCCATTAGCGAACATTTGGAACCCCTGTTCCAGGAAAACAATTTGCAATCAAAGTTGTTAAGTGTCTACGAAAACCCCATAGCCGGCTCCCTACTGATTCGCGTCAGAGAAGGTAGTGGCGTAGCATGGCTACCGGAAAGTTTGATCGAAGCTGACATTACAACCAATACCCTGATCAGTATCGGCGATGACGCATGGACGGTGGCACTGGATATCCGCTTATATCGAAATGAAGAAGAATCAAACCATCTAACACGTGCTATTTGGTCTTTTCTTGAGTCTGGAAAATTGAAATTGCTCTGAACGAATTCCCTATCCCGATGAAGCGTGGAGTTGGCGTATTGACAAGAGCCTGTTATAGGGGGAATCTAGGGGCACTAGCGGTGCGATTACACCGCGAAAGTTAACACCTTACTTATAGAACTATTAACTACCTGTGGAGGGCAGTGTCGTGACCATTGAAAGGGGAATTCTCTTGGTTGTGGGTATCATTACAATTCTAACGGTACTTTTGGCCGTTTCTCACAGCACAAACTGGCTATGGATAACTGGCATCTTGGGCGCACATCTAATCCAAGCTTCGTTCACTGGAATGTGCCCTGTCGTAATGACGTTTAAGAAATTGGGTTTTGAAAGCAAAGCAGGATTTGCACGCTAAACGCTGTCGACCCTGGGGAATTGCGTTTGTCCCAAGTTGGGTGTAGAGCGCGATAATCAGGCTCGAAGGGTAGGCTATTCGATATATTGTTGGCTAAATAATTAAGGAACTATCTTGGCAAGCATTCTAATTCATGTAACGACAGGCCCAGACAATCCAACAAACGCGGCCTTGTCTTTTTTAGTGGCAAAAACAGCTCTAGCTGAAGGACACACAGTCAATCTGTTTTTAGCAGGTGAGGCTGTGAGATTGCTTAGTACAGAATCTCTTGAACAAGTTAAGGGCACGGGAACCGGGAGCCTACAAGAGCATTTTCGCGCGATTGTCGACGGTGGCGGAAAATTCTATTTGTCAGGTATGTCTGCAAAGGCTCGTGGCTTCGATGAGACTCTGTTGGCAGACAAGCCAGCAGAATTCGCGATGCCTGATGTGCTGGTCCGTTTGCTAGTGGAATCTGATAAGTCTTTGACCTATTGATTATGGCCTTCTGGGTTGGCCACGTCAGAGATCAAAATTGATCGGGCTGGTGTGGCATTCCGACGCCTAGGCTGCATGCACAGCAACGGCTGTCGTTTCGAATCTCCCATCAACGCACTTACAGCACACAGACTTAAATACAGATTGAAGGGTAAGTGGATGATGGTG
>CALFCE010000123.1 GCA_937951215.1 uncultured Granulosicoccaceae bacterium | reverse complement strand
CCTGCTTGGTCGCTTCAACTGCCGTTTCCACGGTGCCGTGACCGGAAATCATGATCACCGGAAAACTGAGCTGGTTACTACTGCGCCAGCTTTTTAACAGCGACACTCCATCTTCATCCGGCATCCAGATATCCAGCAAGACCAGGTCAGGGGCGTGCTCTTCAACCGAAGCGCGAGCCTCTGCGGCATTCTGCGCGACTGAAACAGCATAGCCTTCGTCTTCGAGTATTTCCTGCAACAGGCTTCTGATATCGGGCTCATCATCTACCACCAATACGGATCGATCTTTCATGCACCATCTCCGTTCTTCTGCAGCCCATTGGTCATCACATCGCTCAACACATCAGTCAACACGGGCAAACGCACCAGCACCCGAGCACCCCCGCCCGGTACATTGTCAGCGACAACGCTTCCCGCATGTTCCTCAACAATCTTTTTGACAATCGCCAGACCCAACCCGGTCCCTCGCGGTTTTGAAGTGACATAGGGTTCAAACAGGCGGCTCATTAACTCCACCGGAAAGCCCGGCCCCCGGTCACGTGCTTCGATTTCAATCATACGCGATTGTCGGTCAGAGACCTCTCGGGTGGCAATTGTCAACAAGCGCTGGTCACTGTCCCCTTGGGCTTCCAGAGAATTCTTTATGAGGTTGTGTACCAATTGGCGCATCCTCGGGGCATCAGCGGGTATTTCAGGAAGTTGTTTGGCGAGATCCAGCGAGATGTCGACGGACCGATCGCTATCATGATAAAGCAAAACCACATCAGACAGCAGATCGTTGATATTGGTCGGGGTCAGCGTCAGATTCGGCGTCGATGCGTAGTCCGAGAAGGCATTGACCATCGACTTCATCGCATCAACCTGATTTTCAATCGTCGTCGTCAATCGGCTGACGACTTCAGCATCGGCCTGATCGAGTTTGGAGGTCAATTTCAAGCGCAAACGTTCCGCAGACAGCCGGATCGGGGTCAGGGGGTTTTTGATCTCGTGCGCCAGCCGCCGTGCAACTTCCGCCCAGGCAGCATCTCGCTGTCCACTGATAATGACCGTCATATCATCAAAGGCAATCACTGTCCCGGCAAACTCGTCATGGGAATCTGCCAAAGAGGCGGCTCGACAAAGCAATGTACGTTTGCCGGTATGCCCGTAGATTTCAAACTCATGGGTCCAATCAGCAGCCTGGTAGCGGCTGATCTGTGACAGCAACTGTTCTGCCCACTGCCCGAGTACCCCGCCCTCCTGCACACAGTCCTGCAATGATTGCCCTTCACGCACAGCCAGATCGGTTCCCAGTATTTCCTCAACTGCTGAATTGCTGGTCCTTATCAAGCCTTCAGCATCCAGTGTTACAACACCCGATGATATTTGCCCAAGCACTGCTTCGAGATAGGTACGCTGGCGTTCAAGTTCCTCACGACTGCGTTCGGTCGCCTGCCTGCTGCGATCGAGCTGGAGTGTCATAAAATTAAATGATTGCACCAGAAACCCCAGCTCATCCTGGCCCCGTTTGTAAATTCGCCGCGTGTAATCACCCTCTGCCACCGCGCGCGTTCCCTCAACCAGATCGTGTATCGGTACCATCATGCGACGAGAAGCGTAGAAGGCAAACCACACTCCCATCATCACGCTGAGCAACAGGGCGAGAGAAAGGGTCAGTATCGATGAGAGCTTTAGCGGTTGTCGCAGGAACACGAGCTGACGATAAGCCTGATAGCTATTTTGCACAGTTTCGGCCAGATCACTGGAACGGCGAGCAATCGGAAACAGTGCCTGCAACACCGAATTTTCCCGCGTTGCGTCTTCAGAAAAAACCGGCGTCACTACGCGTATATAAAGCTCGCCGTCGCCTATTGGATCTACCCCGACATACGTCAACCCGCGTCGCGCTCTGGCCGCAAGATCATCATCAGGCCTGTTTGGCTGAACAGAAATACGAGTGGTGATACCGGTAGACGCAACGATACGATTGTTTGGCCCTATCATCGTCATTTCGCTCGCTTCAGACTTTATGCTGTATTGATTGAGCACGACAACAGCAGCAGATTCAGACACGCCAATGAGTTGTTCGGCAACGTCCAGTGTTACACGCTGCATGGTACGCATTTGCAGACCCAGTGATTCCCGGCTGAGTTCCAGCGCATCATCGAGAGCTTGCTCGATTTCAATGTCGTACCAGCTATCGATATTCGAATTAAGAAACTTCAGTGAAAAGGCATAGACCAGTGTCACTGGCAACAATGCCAGCAGGATAGACATGACCACCAGACGCACTGTCAGTCGCGAACCTGCCACCCTTGCCCGAAACTCACGAAACAGCCGCCATCCGTTGTATCCAATCAGCCCGGCAAGCGCCGTCAAAGCGATGCCGTTGAGCAATAACAACCAGTAGTAATAGCGACCGAAATTGTCCAGTCGCTCGGCTGTCGTTGCCAGCAAGTACAGGGAGCTGATTAACACCACAAACAACATCGTCATCGCACCGATACTGCCCAGAGTTTTCCAGGGCAGCTTTCTGACGATGATTTGTTTCAGGCGGGCACTGAAACTCAAGGTTGATGACTGGCTGACAGCGGGGGTTTCATCAATGAAAGATTTATCAACCACGCTCAATCATCCATGAATGAGCCACACTACGCACGCGCCAGTCTGATGAGACAAACAGCAAGGGTCTGAGCGGCAGAGGAAGAGCGTTTACATCCAGCGATAGCTCGATCGTTCCGCGATAACGCTTATCCTGCTGCAATGTGTCTACCGACATCAATTCGATATCCCGGATCGCTCCGATATACTCCAGCGCATCCAGCAAGGATCGAAAGTTTCTGGCCTGATTTTCATTGACCACCGATACTCTGTAGTGCCGCGTTAGTTCATAGTAAACCAGCGCAAAGCGGCGATTGGCTTCGTATACTGTGCTGTCAAACCAGAACAAACGCTGTCGATCAATACTCACTTTTGTATTAAAATAGAGCGGAACACCACTGGCAAGCCCCGCTTCGATGGTGTCATTCAGCTCAACCGATGCATCCGCATCGAGCACATACAGCCCCTTGTCAATATTGACCTTGACCCTTGAGAAAACAATTTCGGATGCAGACAGCATCGCGGACATCACCGTCAAGGACAAAGCCAGCAGTGTTGTCAGCGCTGCGCGGCTCACAAGGACTTTTCCAGCAAGCAGTAAAAGAAGCCATCCATGTCATTTTCACCCGGCAATATCTGTAATCCGGGGCCGGGTTCATCTACCAGCTGCCGCTCTTCAATAGCATCAATCACTGGCAGAGCTTGTTCTTTGGCGTTCTCTGTCCGTTGCAGAAAATCACCCACTTGAATTTGGTTCTCCTGCCTGAAAACTGAACAGGTAACGTAGAGCAAATGACCACCGGGTTTTAACAATGG
>CALFCE010000122.1 GCA_937951215.1 uncultured Granulosicoccaceae bacterium | reverse complement strand
CCCTATCATGTGACCAAATTGGTCGGTACAACCGCGCGTGTTGGCAACCTTGATGAAGTCAAGAACGATGCGGTTCGCTGGCACAAAATCACTGTCGAGTAGCGACTTGTACTCAGCCATCGACCGGTAATATCGTGACACTCAACCAGTCAGGCGGAGCGCTATGCTCGGCCTGCTGATTCGAAGGCTTGCCCTTGGCATTGTGACGATCCTGCTGGTATCGGTCATTATCTTTGCTGGTGTTGAGATACTTCCCGGAGATGCTTGCACTGCCTTTCTGGAAAGAGAGGCGCAGGGCAAGCTACTCGAAAACTGCCGTTCTGATCTCGGTTTGAACCGCTCTGCAACGGAGCGCTATTTTGATTGGGCGTCAGCCGCAATTCAGGGTGATTTCGGGGTTTCGGCTGGCAGCAAAAAGAGTATCGCGACCCTGGTGGGTGATCGTCTTAAAAATACATTGTTGCTCGCCGTATGCGCAATGGCCGCCGGTATACCACTGGCTTTGATGCTGGGTATTGTCAGTGGTCTGTGGCGAGATAAACCGGCAGATCTGGTGATTTCAACGCTGACGATTTTTGCCATGACCATCCCGGAATTTGTCACCGCTACCTTGCTGATTCTGGTTTTTAGTGTCTGGCTTGGTTGGGTCCCGGGTATTGTTCTGACATCAGCCAATGCGCCGGTCAGCGAATTTTTCCCGGAGATCCTGCTGCCGATGACCGTTCTGGCATTGGTCATGATTGCTCATATCCTGCGAACTGTCAGGTCCTCGGTGATCGAGACCCTGTCCAGTGACTACGCACAGATGGCGACACTTAAAGGTGTACCTTACTGGCGTATGGTGTTTCGCCATGTACTCCCCAACGCATTGTTGCCAACGATAAATGTTATCGCCTTGACGATTGCGTGGTTACTGGGTGGTGTGGTTGTTATAGAGACCGTGTTCAATTACCCTGGTCTCGGGCGCATGATGATTGATTCGATATCTGATCGCGATTTACCTGTCACCCAAGCCATCGCCCTCATTATTTCCAGTGTTTATGTATGCGTTAATCTGTTGGCAGATCTGTTGTCGCTGGTAGCCAATCCGCGGCTGCGCACTGCCCAACTGCAATAGTCATGAAGACAGTCCTGCGCGATTTATTGTCAAGACCTTCTGGTGCGATCGGACTTTTTCTGGTGGTGTTTCATCTTGTGCTTGCGTTAGTTTCACCTTTGATTGCACCTCATGACTATCGTGAACTCAGTGCCTTGTCTGCGTTGCAACCACCCGGAGCGGATCATTGGTTTGGCAATGATCACCTCGGGCGCGATACCTTCAGCCGAACTCTGTTGGGTGGCAGGGAAGCTTTGCTGGTTACCGGCATTGCAACGCCACTGGCAGTAATCTGGGGAGGCTTTCTGGGTATTTTTTTCGGTCTGGTTGGCGGCAGGCTGGATGATGTCCTGATGCGTGTCGTCGATGCGTTTCTGTCGCTGCCCTGGATACTGAAAATGCTGGTGTTAATCGTCACGTTTGGCACCGGTGCCGGTGTCCTGATACCCGCTCTGGCGTTCTTTTATGGTATTCCAGTGATCCGTGTTGCCCGCGCCGCAACCCATGATGTAGTTGCACGAGATTTTGTAGAGGCAGCCAGAGCTCGAGGCCACAGCAGTATGAGTATTATCTGGCGCGAGCTGTTTCCCAATGTGCGTGACGCACTCCTGGTTGAAGGTGCGATGCGTTGGTCATGGATGCTGCTGGCTTTTTCTTCCTTGTCGTTTCTTGGCTTTGGTGTATCCCCACCAACGCCCGACTGGGGCTTGATGATAGCCGATGCCAGAGGCTATATGTCGTTTGCGCCCTGGGGAGTGCTTGCGCCGGTTATCGCACTTTCATCGTTGATTATCGGCATCAATCTGACTGCTGATGCACTGGCGAAAGCACTGGGAATAGATCGTGTGCAGAAGGCGCCGATCTGATGCAGAGCGACTTGCTTGAAGTGACCTCCCGAACGGATGACAGTAGCGCCGCAGTTGAACCCTTGCTACAAATCGAAGATCTGAGCATCGGTTTTGATGCCAAGAGTGGAGATACTCTTGCCGTATTGCGCAACGTCAACCTGAGTGTACATGCTGGTGATGCGATCGGTCTGGTCGGGGAAAGCGGCTCCGGAAAAAGTACGCTGGCACTGGCATTGATGGGGTATTTAAAGCGCGGACTGCGAGTATTGAATGGCGCTACATGGTTCGACGAAAACAACCTGTTCGCCCTGACTCGCCAGCAGCTTGAGCCAATACGAGGTGGGCGAATTGCATTGATCCCGCAGAATTCGGGACAGTCTCTGACACCCAGTCAACGGATCGGTGTGCAGCTTGAGGAAGCGTTGCAACTGCATACCGCGCTCAAACCCGGCCAATATCAGGATCGCATAGTTGAGTTACTGGCTCAGGTCAGGCTTCCGGATCCCGGAAAATTAGTCGCTCGATACCCACATGAGCTCTCAGGCGGCCAGCAACAGCGAGTGGCAATTGCGATGGCACTGGCAGGGGACCCGGAAGTGCTGCTGCTGGATGAGCCCACCACCGGTTTGGATGTGACGACACAGGCTCATATTCTGACTTTGCTGAGAGAAATTTCGCAACAATCTGACATGGCGATGGTCTACGTGAGTCATGACCTTGGCGCGATTGCGCAAGTCTGCAACCAGGTGGCGGTGATGTATGCCGGTGAAATCATGCTGCAAGGCGATGTAAAACAGGTTTTGCGTGAACCTTTACATCCTTATGCGCGGGGTTTACTGGCCTCTATTCCCCGTCTGCGATCGGAAGCTCTCCCGCAAGCACTTGATGGACGCCCACCGGCACCGGGAGAAGTTAGCAACGAATGCTCGTTTGCTGATCGTTGCGTATTGGCAGATACTGCTTGCCGTAGTCAACGCCCGGAATTAATGTCGCTACCCTCTGGAGAACGAGTCCGGTGTCATTATCATCATCGCGCCGATGCCATTCCTGTTACCGTTGAATCTATCCAAGGCGCACGAAAAGAGGTTGCATCGCTCACTCCGGTAGTATCCCTGGATAACCTTGGGATTACCTATCACAGGTCAGGGTTGCTCAAGCAACTACTCGGACTGGAAGATCAAAATACCCCTACTGTCCAAGCCATCACGCTTGCCTTGCAGTCAGGTGAGACTTTGGGTCTGGTGGGAGAATCCGGCTCGGGAAAATCGACAATTTTAAAATCCGTGGCTGGTCTGCTACCACCGTTTGAGGGCCAGATGCTCTGGCGTGATAACGAACGACTACCTGAAACAATCAAACAACGTTCATCTAAACAACTACGCAAGATACAAATCATTTTCCAGAACCCGGACGAGAGCCTTAATCCACGGCAGACCATTGGTGAGATTCTGGCACAACCCTTAAAGCTGTATTTTGGTTTGTCAGGTCAGGAGCTTGAACGTCGATCCATCGAGCTGTTGGAGCGGGTGCGTCTCGGTTCTCACTACATCAGTCGCTACCCTGCGCAATTGTCCGGTGGAGAAAAACAGCGTGTTGCCATTGCCAGAGCATTTGCCGCAGAGCCTGATCTGGTGCTCTGTGACGAAGTGACGTCCGCTCTTGATGTTTCCGTGCAGGCTGCTGTTCTGCATTTGCTGGATGATCTAAAGCGCGAAAGCAAGACGACCTATATTTTTGTGTCGCATGATCTTGCCGTGGTGCGTTCACTGTCTGACCGGGTTGCAGTGTTGTATCAGGGCAGGCTATGTGAATTCGGACCGGCTGCTGCCGTTTATGCCACTCCTTCACATCCGTATACCGAAGTGTTGCTCGACGCAGTACTGGAACCTGATCCGGATTCCAAACCACTGTTAATGACGGACGATGTGGTTGAATTGTCACCTCCCGCCGCCGGTTGCCCGTTTCAAAGGCGATGCCCGCAAAGCCTGGGTCAACAATGCAACAGAGAAACCCCGCCGTGGCATGAACTTGATGGCGGCCATTTTATTCGCTGCCACCTTGATATCTCGAAAAACCGTCGTGGGATGAGCAAACTACCAACAGTGGAACTGCCCTGATGAAAATTTCTATCTTCGGTTTGGGTGCAATGGGGTCTATTTATGCGGCATTGCTGGCTGATGCCGGTCACGAGGTTTGGGCGGTGGATCCATGGGAAGATCATACCAATGCCATACGACTCAACGGGCTGAGAGTGCAGGGTGCAAGCGGTGACCGGATTGTCTCCAATATTAATTTAAGCATGAATCCCGAGGATTTGCGGGGAACAACATTGTTTATTGTCGCGACCAAAGCGGGCAGTGTTGAAGCCGCTGCAACGATGATAAAACCGATTCTGACTCCGGAAGCGTTTGTGCTCACCATTCAGAATGGCTTGGGTTCAGGAGAGCGGATAGCTCAATATATACCCGACACACAGGTCATGGTGGGTGTTGCCGAAGGTTTTGGGGCATCGGTAAGCTCCCCCGGTCATGTACAGCACACCTCAATGAAGATGATCCGTATTGGCTCCTTGGTGTCGGGTAACGAACATGCTGTTGAGAACGTAACACAGCTTTGGAAGGAGGCAGGCTTTAGTGCGCAATCGTATGCAGACATAGCGCAACTGATATGGGAAAAGTTTATTTGTAATGTGGCCTACAGTGCCCCCTGTGCAGTCTTTGAAAAATCGGTTAGTGAGTTATTAGCCGATTCGAACGGGCATGCTGTTTCGCAGGCTTGCGCGCTTGAAGCCTATTTTGTAGCGAAGAAAAAAAACATTAATCTGAGTTTTAACGATCCACTGGCGTACATTACTGAGTTTGGCGAACGGGTAGGGGACGCCAAGCCGTCCTTGTATCTTGATCACCTGGCGCATCGGCCTTCGGAAATCGATGCGTTAAATGGAAGGGTGCCGGTCGTGGCTGCCGAGGTCGGGCTCGGGGCTCCGTATAACCAGGTGCTTGCTCATATTTTACATTCACGCGAAGCCATGTGGACTGACAGGCAGCAGAATTTCTCGGGAGATAAATAATGGATATTCGTGGTGGTGCTTTATTGGCGCGGGCTTTCAAGGACAAAGGAGTGCAGCAGGTATTCACCTTGAGTGGAGGTTTCTGTAACCCTGCGCTTGAAGGTTTTATGGAGTGCCAGATTCCCGTGATCAATTCTCCGCATGAGCAGGTAGCAGGACATCTGGCCGATGGGTACACCAGAATTAACCGCACACCTGCGGTTTGTCTGGTAGGGCCTGAAGGGTTTGCCAACGCAGTTCCGGCGATGATGGAAGCATGGGGAGAGCGCTCACCAGTTATCTTTGTGACGGGTTCAAGTACCCACAAACGCAAAGGGGCTGGAGGATTTAAGGAAATCGATGATGTCGCTATTGCTGCTCCGCTGACCAAGTACAGTGCAGAGATAACGCATGGCGAACGAATTCCCGAATTTGTTGATCGAGCATGGACGATTGCAACCAGTGGCTACCCGGGCCCGGT
>CALFCE010000121.1 GCA_937951215.1 uncultured Granulosicoccaceae bacterium | reverse complement strand
GGGGCTTTTCTGGGCGATGGCCGCTTGAAATGGGAAGTTAATCGAAGGTTTGATGTAGATGTGCGGGCTGGATGGTTATTTACCGACGGTAGAGACGGCGGTAGGGGGTCGTTCGGTTTGGGTGCATCCTACCTGGTGAATCGAAATCTGATGTTGGGCATCGGCTACAACATCGTCGGTTTTCGTGAGGATGATCTGGATCCCAAAGGTTACAACGCGCGTGGCTTTCAGATTGGATTGCAATACAAGTTTGATGAGGATCTCTTTCAATGGCTGACACCCTGATTCAATACCTGCAGAGGTCTCTTGTGAAACGAGGAGAAAAACTGTTTATGTCTGGAATATCACGAATCTTTAAAGGCTTTGTTTTTTTAAGGTGCGTTCCGGTTTTGTTTTGTCTGCTGGTTTTAAATGCCTGCGCGTCGACTGAAACGCTGTACGCTGAATACGATGCGAATTGCCCCGTGGAATTAACGCAAGCTGAACCCGGTTTGACCATGGTCAAAGATCGAACCACTCAGGAGAACATGAGCTGGCACCCAGCCGTCTATTTCGCGCTGGATGAATCTGTTCTGAGTGCATCTGATAGCGAGAAGCTGGAACAAAATCTTGTCGTGCTGGCAAAATATCCGGAGCTGCGTTTGGCAGTACGCGGCTTCAGCGATATTACAGGAGGCAATCAGTACAACCAGGCTCTGGCTAGCCGACGGGTTGACACAGTCGCTGATTTTCTGCGCAGCAATGGCCTGGCTGATGTGCGCCTGGAATTGATCGCTTTGGGTGAGGAGCTGCCTATTTTGAAAGGCAGCGAAGAATCCGCACATGCCATCAATCGGCGTGTTGAACTTATGCTTCTGGATAAGCAGGGTCGACCGCTGACCAGTCAATTTTCAAGCCCTGATCAGGTAATCAACAGCGGTGCCAGATTGGCGACGGAAATGCCTGGCGGTGCTGATATCTCGACCACTTCAGCCAGGCCCGCAACCAGCGTGGCCGCACCGCAAGCATTGAAAATAATCCCGCAGTCAGACAAGTCTGACGGCAATCCAAGTGTATTGCCCGAATCACCCCGGACCGCCGTCCCGGTAAAAGGTCAATACTAGTGCCTGGAAGATTAGCCATACTGTTACTGCTGTGGGTTTGTTGCGATCTGGTCAAAGCTGCAGCACCAGCCGGCACTGTTATCCGTAACCAGGCATCAGCGACTTACACTGATGCCAATGGGGTTGCGAGATCGACTACATCCAATGTTGTAGAAACCATTATTCAAAGTGTGGCAGGCGTGGAGTTGACGCACGATCAGCAGCTTCAGATACAGGCGGGTGGAGTCGTTAAATTCACGCATACCGTTATCAATACCGGTAACGCCGCCGATCGGTTCTCTCTTGAATTTGTCAATCAGACTGGCAATGACAACTTCGATTTATTCGCTCTTGCTCTGTATGCAGATATTGATCAGGATGCAAATGCGGATAGTGCCGTTGCGATAAACGTCACTCCGGTGCTGTCACCGGGACAGCGTTTTCATTTTGTTGCGGTAGCCAGAGTCCCGCAGGATGCTGGCAGTTCGGAAACTGCGTTGATGCAGATACAGGCCGACAGTCAACTGGCTCTGGAATCGGGGCCTGCGTTGAGTGCGTTTAATACCGATACGGTAACGGTTTCATCTCAATCTACGGTTACTTTGCGAAAATTGATGAATCGCGTTTCAGGTGCCTCGCCGAGTGGCCCTTATCTGGTCACACTGACCTACAGCAATATTGGCAATTCCACCGTTAATGAATTTGTTGTACTCGATAGTCTTCCTGCAGGAATGAGTTACGTACCGGATTCTGCCCGCTGGAGCCAGGCTCCGGGGATTGTATTGACTGATTTTGATCCCGCGGATCAACAAGGCAACAATTCTCAAAGCGTTCGCTGGTGTGCGTATGACGTCAGCTGTGTCGGTTTACCCGTCGCTACTTATGGCTCAGCTGCCAATTCGGCAACGAGTGAGAATCAAGTCTCGGCAATTTTGTCGCAGGTAGGGGCGCAGTCCTCTGGCTGGATTTCTTTTGAGGTTGTTATCGAAAGTGGTGTTAATCCGATGCTGTTAACCAACATTGCCGAGTCGATGCAAGGGTTGCAATCTACCAGCCGTAGTAAAAGTAACAGCGTTGAGTTTAGTGTAACGGGGATGCAAGGGGTGGTTGTAAATGGTTCTGCTACCAGCGCTGCTGATGGTATTAACGAACCTGTTGTTGCGACCAGCGCCGCTCAAGGCGGCATCGCAAGCTTTGACAATCATGTTTGGAATACAGGTAACCAGGTCGATACCTTCGATATTGAAATAGCAGAGAACGATTCCTCGTTTCCGGCATCCACCGTGTTTCGATTATATCGTGCGGACGGGCAGACGCCGTTGCTGGACTCGAATGGAAACGGATTGCCGGATACCGGCCCACTGGTTCCCGGCGGCGTATTCAAAGTGGTTCTTAAAGCCTTCCTGGCAGCAGAAATCAGCGGTGACAATAATGGTAATGGTTTTGCCGTTACCAAGTTGGCCCGGTCAACGCTTGATCCGACCGTGTTTAACCCGGTGACGGACTTGTTGCCATCGATCTCGCCCTCCGGCGTCGATCTGACAAACAGCTTTGCGTTGTCTG
>CALFCE010000120.1 GCA_937951215.1 uncultured Granulosicoccaceae bacterium | reverse complement strand
AGTCAAGACCTGCATTGCACGTGGGCGGGTACTGAAAAACGATTGAAGAAAAAAACCGGGGGAACAAAAAACCGGGGGTATAGAAAAACCGGGGGACAGTATACCCATTTAGGACACTTGAATAGTTCAAATGACCTAAATGGGTATACTGTCCCCCGGTTTTTCTATCCCCCCGGTTTTTTGTTCCCACGGTTTTTTTCTTCAATCGTTTTTCAGTACCCGCCCACGTGCAATGCAGGTCTTGACTTGCCCGCGGAATGTTTGGCCGAGGAATGGTGAATTTTTGCCTTTGCTATGCATGGTGGCAGGTTCAAGTGTCACTTCTTTTTCGGTATCAATCAAAATGACATCGGCCGGTCGGCCGGCTTGTAATGTGCCTTGCTGCAACTTGAAAATGGATGCTGGTGCAGCGGTGACGCTCTCCAGAAGACGTGGCAGGCTAATGCCCGTTTCATGATGCAGTTTTAACAACAGTGGTAACAAGGTGTCGAGACTTGACAGGCCTGGAGCTGCTGACGGGAAAGGTGCCAGTTTGGCATCCCGATCATGGGGTGCGTGATCACTGCAAATAACATCTATCGTACCGTCGGCCACTGCCTCGCGTAACGATTCCCGGTCTTGTGTGCTGCGAAACGGTACCACTGATCGATATTGCGAATCGAAATCAGCCAGGCAACTTTCTTCCAAAAACAGGTGATTTATCGTTGTGTCGGCTGTGATATCCAGTCCGTCTTTCTTGGCTGATGCAATCATCTCGACCCCACGTTTGGATGAGAGTCTGGAGATATGTATCTTGGCACCGCTTTGCCATGCCAGCTCAATCAACATCGCCAGTGCGACGGTCTCCGCAGCCACGGGAATGGCCGGGATACCGAGACGGCTGGCAGTCGCGCCTTCATGAGCGCAACCATTGGCGCTCAAGCCCGGGTCGGCTGGTGTGAAAATCAATACTGTGTCGAAGGTCCTGGCATAGTCCATCAGGCGCCGCACGACTTGCAAGTTGGCAATGGGTTTGTCAGCGTTGGTAGCGGCGACACAACCTGCACTGGTCAGGGTTGCGAGTTCAGATAAATGTTCGCCATCAAGCCCGCGAGTCGTGGCTGCAAGTGGCAGCACCCGGCTGAAGGCAGCATCCCGCGCTTTGCGATTGATGAGTTCAACGGTTGCAGCTTCATCGATCACAGGATCCGTGTCAGGTGAGCAAAACAGTGTTGTGATACCGCCTAAAGCAGCCGCTTTCGCTTCGCTGGCAATAGTGGCTTTTTTTTCCATGCCCGGTTCACGCAGCCGTGCGTAAACATCGATAAAGCCTGCGCTGGGTAACAGACCGTTTGCATCGATTCTAAGCACAGAATCAGCAACCTCCATTGTCTGAGCCTGTGCGTTGCGCTGCCGCTCGATGTGTTTGATCAAACCATCCTCTATCGCGATGCGATAGCGAGTCGGTTCCTTTGAATGAGCAGCGTCTGCAGTATCGGTGTGATCGCTTGTAGCACCGGCACCAGAAATCAGTTGTCCAGGGTATGCGGGCGCAATATTCTCTATCAGAATTTTTTGCATGGTCAGTAGATGATCACCCGGAAATAGGGTTTGAAGTTACCGAGTTGGCTTGACTGGTGCCGGACTCGTCCACGTTGCTGCCGATCGGGTTCTGGTTGGCGCTCATGGTGATTGCCATGACTGCCATACGGACTGCAATGCCAAAAGTGACTTGCTGCAAGATAAAGGATTGCGGGCCGTCGGCTACGAGGCCATCGATTTCAACTCCACGATTGGTGGGGCCTGGGTGCATGACAATCGCGTCCGGTTTGGCCAGCTGCAGGCGTTCCTGAGTCAGGCCATAGGTCAGGAAGAACTCGTCTGCGCTCGGCACCGTCGCGCCCTGCATGCGTTCATTTTGCAGGCGTAGCCCCATGATCACATCCGCGTCTTGCAGTGCCTGCTCTATATTGTGATAAACACTGACGCCCATCGCTTCCACATCGGCAGGCAGCAGCGTGCGCGGTGCAACAACCCTGATTTCTCGCGTACCCAGAATGCGCAGAGCGGCGATATCGGAACGAGCCACTCTTGAATGCAGAATGTCGCCAATGATCACCACGCAAAGATTCTCAAAACTGCCTTTGGCGCGACGAATCGTGAACATGTCGAGCATGCCCTGGGTTGGATGGGAGTGTTGGCCATCGCCACCATTGACTACGCTGATGTGCTCGGACACATGATTGGCGATAAAGTGTGCAGCGCCAGAGTCTCCGTGCCGCACAATAAACATATCGCACTGCATGGCCTCGAGATTGCGCAGGGTGTCGAGCAGTGATTCGCCTTTTTTGGTTGACGAGGTGACCAGATTGACATTAAGCACATCGGCCGACAAACGTTTGGCTGCAAGCTCGAAGGTGGTGCGTGTGCGGGTGCTGTTCTCGAAGAAAATATTAGCGACGGTTTTGCCTCGCAGCAGTGGAGCCTTCTTGATAGCTTTGTCATTGACACCAGCAAAGTTTTCGGCCGTATCGAGAATTTGTTCCAGTGTTTCGCGATGCAGATCATCGATAGTCAGGAAATGTTGTAACTCTCCTTCGGCGTTGTACTGGATGTTTTTTTGCATCTTGTCAGTCTGCTAATTGATTGGGTATCAATAACACGGTGTATCAATGAGTCTGGGTTAATAATTTTGGATTAATAATTCTGGATTAGTAAATCTGCGGTAGAAACCCTGTGTCGTTTTATCAAGGTTATAGAAAGCAGACAATGTAAAAACGCATCGCGATAGCTTCTAATAAATACTGCAAGTCAGTCCGTCAGTATCGAGTTTGATATGCTGATCCGGGCGTAAATCGATACGATGTCCGTACACGTCGGGTTGTATCGGCAATTGTCTGCCAGAACGATCAATCAGCACCGCAAGCACAATTCTTGAAGGTCGCCCGAAGTCAAATATCTCATTCATCGCTGCTCTGATCGTACGCCCGCTGTTTAGCACATCATCGACAAGGACAATGGTGCGATCTTCAATATCGAATGGCAGCTCCGAAGGTGTCACCACCGGGTGCACACCAATTCGGCTGAAATCATCACGGTAAAAACTGATGTTGAGCTGGCCCATGTCCATGTCAGACTTCATGGTCGGTTTCAGCGCCTGATACAAGCGGTTGGCAATCGTAACGCCGCCTGTGTGGATGCCTATTATGATGCAATCCTGCAGCTCATTACCCAGCAGTGCGAGCAGCTGCTGCTGCATTTGCGATAACCAGGCCTCAACATGTTCAGGGCCCATGAGTTCAGAATCAGGAGCGCTCATCAAGCCACCTTTGCAACACTATGGTCGCCGCCAGTTTATCGGTATCTGCTCGCCGCGTCTTGCCTTGCAATCCCATCCGACGCCGCAATTTTAGTTGTTGGTCTGCTTCCAGCGAGCTGTAACGCTCATCAACCAGATAAACGGGTAGCTCAAACCTTTTGCCCGCACGTTTCGCGAAACCACGCGCCTGTCGGGTTATTTCCTGTATTTCCCCGGCTACTGTCAGCGGGTCTCCAATGATCAGGCCAACTGGTTGCCACCGCAAAACTTCTGCCTCGATCTGTTCCCAGTGGGGCGTACCACTTCGATTGCTGACAACACAGAGCGGCATAACCGAACCGCTGATGGTATTTCCGCAGGCGATGCCGATACGACGTTCCCCATAGTCGAAGGCCAGATAGACCCCCTCCGGGCTTGCAGCAGTATTGTCAGTGTTTTTTTTCGCGGAGTCGGGTGAATGCACGGAATCGGATTGCGAAGTTGGCGGGTTCAATTCGTGTTTATTCGGATCTGGTTAATTCGGATTGGCCATGCGTGTACGGCCGGGCGAGTATATCAGGTGAGCCATGTCTGTTGTTTTAAGTTCGGTGCTCAGGCGTGACCGGCTTCCGACACCACTCGAGACAGGTCAACACCCAGAACCGAAGCTGCAGCGGGCAGTTTGCCTTCGAGATCAGAATTAAAAAGGATGTCCTGATCCGCCGGGCAGTTAAGCCAGGCGTTGTTGGCAAATTCTTCTTCCAGCTGCCCGGGGCCCCAACCTGAATGTCCCAGCAGAACCAGTGATTGGTCCGGGCCGTTGCCGGCTGCCATATCTTCAAGAATATCGCGAGAGCTACTGATACAAATGCCATGGCCGAAATCTTTGCTCGATGACCAGTCTTTGTCGGACGTCGGGTGCAGCACCAGACCGTGCTCACGGTCGACTGGCCCACCTTCGAGCACCGGGGAATCAACATCGGCACCTTCTTCCGGGTCGATATCCATTTGCTTGTAGACTTCACCCAGCCCGATACCAACCACTCGATTAATCACAAATCCGAGTGCGCCATGATCCCCGTGTTCCACAATATAGGTCAGGGTGTGCCGAAAATTGGGATCCTGCATTTGGGGCATGGACAATAGAAACTGGTGCGATAACTTCAAACGTGCATCCGGCTGGCTTGGTTTGAGCCCCATACTAGCCGATTGAGCCGACAGATGTGCTGGTGGCTGGTTAATCTGTAACGTCGTTGGTGGTTTTGCGCAGTTCAGCCCAGTGATGGGTCAGTAACTGTCAAGTGAATTGTTGGAACGGAAGTCCCAAGTTCGGACAATATAGAGAATATCTGTCTGTCTGGCGAGTTCTGGCGACATTTGCTGGAACGGAGCTGCCAGCCTGACAATTCGCACAGCGGCGTCGTCCAGCACCTTTTCACCCGAAGAGCGTTTGATGCGGATGCTCTCGATAGAGCCGTCTTTGTACACACCCACCACCATCAGGACCGCGCCAGTCAGGTTTTCCCGTCTGGCCACGTCGGGGTAGTTCAGATTACCGACGCCCTCAATTTTTTCTACCCAGCTATACATATAATCCGCTGCTGCGGATTTGTGCGTGCTTGCCGTAACGTTCATGGTTTTGGGACGCTTGGCATACTCCTCAACCCGCATGTCCACTTCCGCTTCGAGGCGTGCTATGTCCTGATTTTGCTCCACCAGAAGTGGATTTTTGCGGTCGATTTCGGGATTGGTCTCGGTATCGGGTTGTTCTGTCAGCTCTTCTCTGTCCGAGAAAACGGTGGTCAGTATTTCCTCACTCTGCTGCTGTGGCTGGTCGGGTGCTTGTGCCTGCATCGGGGTAGGGGCGATGCCATCGGTATCGAAATCCTGGTTGGAGGAGAACGGTGAAGAGGGGCGTGCCAGCTCATCTGTGTCGCCACCGCCGAGTTGGGCACTCGAAGACAGGTAGTTGGCCTTGTCGGGTTTTTCAGCATCCGTATTCGGATCAACAAGAATCACCTCAAGCGCGGGAGGAGTGCGCATTTCCTCCAATACCGGCGAAAAGCTGACACCCAGGATAACCATGGCATGCGCAGCTGCTGCCAGGAACAGCATGAACGTCAGGCGATCAGGCTGTTCGACCTCGGGCTGGTCATCAAATGGAAGAGCAACGCTGTTCATGCTTCGAAGCTAAGGTTGGTTTTTGCGATCACTGGTGGGCCGAGGCTTTTACCGTTACAGCCTTATATATTAGGTGTTGTTTGGGTTTTCTTCGAGGTTTTGTGGCCGAAAACCTCTCGGCCACCCGTGCGTCAATAGATTGCTGTTTTATAGTGCAAGATTTGCCGGCTCTGATACGTATTCGGGTGTTAGCCGTTGCTATCGATTCAGCCGTTTTTCCAGCGCATCAAGATAACTGCCAGCGATATCCAGCCCAGAGTGTGACTCCAGCTCGCGCACGCAAGTGGGGCTGGTGACGTTTATCTCGGTGATTCTGGACCCGATGATGTCTACCCCGACGAACAGCAGCTCTTTTTCCAGCAAGGCAGGAGCCAGGCTGGCGATCGTGCTGCGATCTGTATCAGACAACGGCACTGGCACGCCCCTGCCTCCAGCGGCGAGATTACCCCGGGTTTCTCCGGCACTTGGAATTCTTGCCAGCGCGAAGGGTACGGGCTCGCCATCAATCACCAGCACCCGTTTGTCGCCATCAACGATCTCGGGCAGGTAGGTTTGTGCCATCATTTGCTGCGTACCACGACGTGTCATCTGCTCCAGCACCACATTGATGTTGGGGTCGTTTGCGGTCAGCCGAAAAATCGACTCACCACCCATACCGTCAAGGGGTTTGACGATAATGTCGCTGTGTTGCGCGAGAAACTCTTTGATTTTGCTGGCGTTCATCGTCACCAGCGTTGGGGGGCAATGCTCATTGAACCAGGCTGTATAGAGTTTTTCATTAACATCGCGCAGCGATGAAGGCTTGTTGCTGACCAATACCCCCGCCGCTTCCGCCCGCTCCAGCAGATAGGTGCTGTAGATATAATCCATATTGAAGGGCGGATCTTTGCGCATCAGCAGAATATCCAGTTCAGCCAGATCAGTATCGACTGTCTCACCTTTTTCAAACCACTTGTCATTGTTGTCGTAAACATCGACCCGGGTGCGAGTTGCCCTTGCCTGTCCATCATTAAGATAGAGATCTGATTGCTGCAGATACCAGACAGTCCAGCCGCGCGCCTTGGCTGCCAACATCATGGCCAACGTTGTATCTTTATAGGGAGTGATGGTTTCGATCGGATCCATCACAATACCGATTGAGTGAGACATGTCGCTGTACCTGGGATGACCGCAAAGAGCCATTATTACACGGTGTGTCTTTACCCTGTCTGATATTGAGGTGACGGTAAAGATTAGGAATTTAAGTCGTTGAATTAGAATTATTTCAGAATGTCAAATCATTGCATGGAATTGCCCCATCGGATACAGTAGCAGGTGGAAAACAGGGCACGAACGGTGGTCCGGAGTGTGATGAATACCATGCCGGGTCATCTCGGGACGAGACCTGAACAAGACGCCTGAACACGACGCCCGAACACGACGCATAGCAGGACCCATTCATCCGGGTACAATCATGACTAAAGAACCAAATTCTCCCGCAGGGTCTGCTTTACACCGGACATCTGATGTCGAAACTACTCCAGCGCAAGGTTTTGAAGGGGACAGTGCCGATGTGAACAGCACCAGAGCAACCGTCATGGTCATTGACGACAGCAAAACCATCAGACGCTCCGCCGAGAATTTATTACAAAAAGAAGGCTGGTCGGTGGTCACTGCCGTCGATGGTTTCGACGCGCTGGCGAAAGTGGTAGAGCACGAGCCTGATCTGGTACTGGCCGATATCATGATGCCCCGTCTTGATGGGTATCAAACGTGTGCGTTGATCAAAAACAATGATCGATACAGCCATACGCCGGTCATCATGCTGTCCAGCAAGGACAGCCTGTTCGACAAGGCACGAGGCAGGGTTGTCGGCTCAGACCAATATCTGACCAAACCGTTCTCCCGCGATGAACTGATTTCCACCGTTCGCAAGCATTTGCAAAATCGACCGGTTAAACGGCGTAAACATGGCGATACCCCTGCGTCTGCTCTGCAATCTACAACCGGGTCAGCTGTGGTCACGCAGTAGGCGTGACTGGAGCCAGGTCAATCTTGTGGCAAGTGTATTGATAATTGAAGATTCGCCCACTGAAGCGCATGTGTTCCAGCGGGCTTTGGAACAACAGGGGCACTCTGTTGAAGTGGCCACCGACGGTGCCAGCGGTATTGATCGCGCGGTAGATGGCTGCCCGGATGTCATTCTGATGGACATTGTGATGCCGGGTGTCAATGGCTTTCAGGCGACCAGAGAATTGCGCAAGTTCGATGCGACCGCCGCGATACCCATCATCATGATTTCAACCAAGGGACAGGAAACCGATCGCATTTGGGGTATGCGTCAAGGTGCTTGTGATTACCTGGTCAAGCCGGTCAGCACGAGTCTGTTGATTGACTGTGTCAGCAAGGCCGTTGCTCTGAAAGCCTGTCATGATTGATCTCGATGTTGCTGCCAAGAGTCCTGCCCTGGCACATCCAGCACGGGCATTGGATAACAAGTCGGGTGCTGGCTCCGGTGTAGGGCAAATACGCTTTAGCGTCGGTGCCAACGATTGCATTGATGTCAGTGGCTGCATCGTTGAAGTGGCTACGCCACCGCCGCTAACACCGGTGCCAGCCTGTGCCGAATGGTTTTTGGGGCTTGCCAGTTATCAGGGCGATATTCTTCCAGTGACTGATATGGGACGTTGGAGCGGTAGCCGTGCATCCACTGACAGCGCTAACGCCAGGTTGTTGGTGATGCAAGCTGCAGGAGAGCGTTTTGGTTTGATTGTTGATGCCGTGCAGGGGTTGAGTAACGACACTATCGACGTCCGGCCTTTCGAATCACGTAACTCCCATCTTGGCCGGATTGTCTCCGGTACCGCCAGCATTGGTGAGCAAGTGCTGTTGATCGTCGATCTTTCAGTGCTTGCGATACTTGAAAGCTTTGTTGATATCAAGAGAAAGCCGGCTGGCGATTCTCCAGCATCTGCAGGAATCTCGTCGCCGTCTTCACAAGGAACTCTGTCGGAGTCGTCCTCAATGTCTCAGTCATACTCAATGCCTCAGTCATCCAGTGGGAAGGTATCGTGAGCCGCCGTCAACAAGCAGGCTCGAACCAGTCGGCTGCCAACCGTGCTGTGCCTCTGCTGTTGTGTCTCGCGTTGATTGGTCTTGCTGCGGCAGGATTCAGCTTGTACAAGGCTTATCAGGAAAACATGCTGCAACAGCAGTACCAGTCCAACCTGTCGAGACAACAAGTCCTTTCAGCCCAAATACGGGCCGCGTTGTCCGAAGGACAGGGTGTCAATGAGTTTGCACCCAAGCTGGACGAGATGGAAAGCTCGATTCGTCAGCTGCGGGCAACACTGCCACCAGACGAACAAGCCTCTGCCATGGCAGTGAGGGTTGGCAAGGCCTTTGACAATTTTAAAGCTGAGTTACCGCAAGCTTCCGACTCTGAGTCTGCTGACAGTTCATCCGACAATACAGTTCAAACACCGCCGTTTATGCAGTTGGTCGAGAGCACCGGTGCTCTGCGCAGTCATCTGGCACGTATCGATTCACCCCTGCCGCAAGTGGAATCCGCCGGCCACCTGTTTCAATTGGCAGTGTCTGTAGACAAGAAAGTGGAAATTGCTGGAGAGAGTATTGCCAGCGTTGAATCGGTTCGTGGTCCCTGGTTGGTGTTTGACCAGATCTTGAAACGGCTTGAAGCGATGCTCGCAACGGGTGAGATAGCCTCTACCGATGCCGAGGTGCTGATCGCGGATATTCGTAGTCAGCATCAGTCCTTGTCAGGCATTCTGGATGGTACACGACCGTTGCCGGTGACTGAGCTCCCCGCGCCTGAACCCGTAGCCGCTGATACCGCGCCGGAATATGCTGTTCGACATAACTTGCTGGACGACACTCTGGATGCCACATCGGCAGCGGTTGCCGATTTGGCTTCACAGGTTAAAAACTGGGTGTTGCTGGGGCTTTTGACAGCTTTGGTTTCGGCAGCGATCCTGGGATTGTTGTGTCTATGGTTGTGGCGACGCATGGGATCACATCGTCAGCAACGGGAGGTGCAGGAACGCCGGCAACAGGAATCAATTCTGAAACTGCTGGATGAGATCTCAGCATTGGCCGAGGGTGATCTAACGACCCGCGCCACGGTTACCGAAGAATTCACAGGTTCCATAGCTGATAGTGTCAACTATGCAGTAACTGAACTGCGCCGGCTGGTTGGTGCCATTCTTAATTCAGCAGACCGAGTCACGGTAGCGGTCGAGGAAACCGGTACCACGGCCCAGCAACTGGCAACAGCCAGTGCGGCACAGTCACGTGAAATCAGTCGTTCCTCGAGTTACCTGAAAGCGATGTCTGACACCATGAAGCAAGTGTCATTGCGTTCAGCCGAAGCACGCGACATTGCTGCACGCTCTGTCGAGCTGGCAAGCTCCGGCCGGGATGCTGTTACCAGCACTGAAACCGGTATGAGTGAAATACGTGCGCGCACCGCCAATACCAAAAGAGTGCTTAAACGTCTTGGCGACAGTTCATTGCAGATTGGTCGCACCGTTGACTTGATCAATGAGGTTTCCGAGAAAACACGCCTGCTGGCCATGAATGCGGCTATTCAGGCCAATGTTGATGGCGCAGATTCACCAGTGACTCGCGCACAACCCGGATTGGATCAAACAGCTGCATTGCCGTCTGCGCACAATGCAGCGCGAGTTGCTGATCAGGTACAGACTCTATCATCAACGCTGTCGCATTCCGCCAGTGAAATCCGCACATTGGTTGCCGTTATTCAGCAGGATGTGAGCACTGCTATCGCGTCGATGGAAGACACCAACAAAGAAGTGCAGGGTGTCTCGAGACTGGCAGTGCATGCCGATGAGTGCCTGGCCGAGATCCAGACGGTTTCGGATCGATTGTCTGCCGTCGTCAATTACCTGTCTGGCCGTGTCCAGCGGCAGTCACAAGTTGTCAGTCAACTCTCGGGCAACATGGGGGTAATAAATGAAGTCACTCAGCACTCTGCGCACGGGCTGCGATTATCAGCCACTGCTCTTGAAGATTTGCGATTGATGGCGAACGAACTTCGTGATGGCGTCGCTGATTTCTCTTTGCCGGCCTCAGACCGTGAGGCAATCGCCAAACGAAGTGCGGCGATTAATGGCCGCCTGACGGATGCGGCATTGCGTCAGAGCTCATCGAAGGCCTCAGGTATAGAGCCGGTTTCCGGCTCGACTGCGGCGGCTTCGACTGCGTCGCCTACTGTTTCGAGCGCAACTCGTCCGGGAATCACCAAGCGTAGCGTGGTGCTGGATGAAATCGAGATGACGCAAGTGATCGAACCACCGTCAAATCTTGTCGCCACAGATATTGAGGGAGTGGATGGTCCGGGCCACGGAAAGCAAGGCCAGGGAAAGCAGGGCGATCTCTAATGGCGAATGCCGTGCAAACAGCGCGACTGGATTATTCGCATGTCGTGCTGGAGGAGATAATCCCGCAACTCGGTGTACTGCGGCAACGTACCAATACGTTTGTCAATGCCGGGGATCGTCAGAGTGAATCTGAACTCCTGACATTTGTAAAATCGATTGCGCAAACTCTGGAGCTGATCAACTGCCGCGGCGCCAGTCTGCTCACCCAGGAGCTGTTATTGCTGTTGGACGCCCTCGCTGAAGACAAGGTGGCCGATGGAATTGATGCTGCTCCGGTCTTGATCCTGGCCACTGAAAAACTCAGCGAATACCTCGATTACCTGCGCTCGGGCGGTCTTGATATCCCGTTGGCACTGCTTCCACTGCTGAACGATATGCGTGCCTGTCGCAATGAGAGTTTGCTGTCGGAGGCTTTGATCGTTGCTCCTGTTTTTGACATCCCGGAAAGTAGTGATACCGGTGTGCGTGGCGAGCTCGCGGCAGCTGAATTTTTTACTGTCGTCAGAAAGACAAAACTGCAGCTGATGCAGTGTGTACTGCGCTGGTTCCGCAATCACACGGTCAATCAGAACCTGCGCAAACTGGTCAAGCTGCTGGACGCGCTTGAACAAGTCAGCCCCAGCGCCGCTCTGCAGGATCTGTGGCTGGCAGCCAGAGCCTTGTGTGTTTCTCTGCTCGATGACACCCTCGAAGACAGCGTTGCCGTGCGAATGCTGTTCGCGCAGATGGAACGTTTTGTCAGTCAATTAAGCGAACAGGATTTTCAATCGCTGAAAATCGACGCTGCAGGTGATGAAGCGGTTGGTTCTCATCGTCTGGAATTGCCGTCCGGGCTTTTCAAGAACATGCTTTACTATGTTGCGCTGTCCAAATCGAACGATGATCGTGTCGTGCAGTTACAGCAACGCTATCGGCTACAGGAATTGCTGCCGCCGAGGGCTGCACTGGACTCTGCACGAGATGCTCTGGGCAGCCCCAATGCGCGTTTGTCCGATGCGATTTGCGCCAGCATTCAGCAGGAGCTGGTGGAAATCAAAACGACTGCCGGTCAACTGGCCGAGCGGTTGTCGGTTGATCATCCGGATATCAGTGACTGTGCGCGAAAGCTGGATCAAATGGCTGACACATTCCAATTGCTGGGTGTGCAAAATGCGGATGGATTGTGTCGCAATGCCAGAGATCGTTTTCAGCAATTGGCTGGGCGTAGCCCGACCAAGCCATCAACGGCCTCGGAACTCGATATACTGCCTGAGTTGGCAAGCGAGCTGTTACAGCTTGAATCGATGCTGGAGGCTTTCCGGCACAGTGGCAGTTCAGTCACAGTGTTTGCTGATTCGTTTGCACACGATATGTTGCAACAACGTCGCTTGTCGTCTTTTCATCTGGATCGGATAATTTCGGTTTTCCTCTCTCAAGCAAGAGAAGTGATGGCGGCGGTTGAGCATGCCTATGTTGCCAGCGTACCGGCTGCCGAAGACTTGTCGGCTACCTCCACTACACAACTACCTGCCATCGATACCGAGAAACTGCTGGATTGTCAGGCCAGACTCAACACGGTCAAGCAGGCGTTGCAGATTCTGCCATTGCCAGAGGTGTTGCCGCTGCTCACCGGCGCAGAACAATACTTACAGGCGTGTGCCACTGACTTCGACTCGCTGGAGAACGAGGCTTCGTTTGCCGATCTTCTCGTGAACACGCGGACGTATCTCGATGAGCAAATTCTGAAACAGAGCGCCGCAAGCGATCTGCTTGCCAATGCTGAACAAGCGCTGCTGCAACTGCAGCAGGGAATGCAACAGTCTGTCGATTCATCCCCTGCCAGTGTCAGCAGAGCCACCGAGGTGAATTCGGTTTCGTCAGTGTCAGTATCAAATTCCGGGAATTCAAGCCATGCATTTCAACCACCGCTGGCTCAACATCATGATGATGCCATGCTGAAAACATTTACCGCTGAAGCGTTGCAGCAGTTTGAACAAATCAACAGTCATTTATCTCGCTGGCAGCTTGAGGCCAACCCGCAAGCACTGTCGGATTTACGGCGCTGCTATCACACTCTAAAAGGCAGCGGTTATGTTGCCGGTGCCACCGCGGTGGCTGACTTTGCAGCGGCTAATGAAACCTTGCTGGAAACAGTGGCTCACCAAACAGCTACTGGTGTTGTCACCCTGAGTCCGGATACCGAAGCATTGCTGCATGAGTCTGCAGCTGTGTTGCCACAGCTGATTTATGCGCTGGAGCCTGGTGGTGCAGAGGTGGCTAACGTCGAGGAATTGAACGCCCGTCTTTACCGTGCTGCAAACACGCCGGCAACGACAGGCGCTGGTGCGGGTGAATGGATAGAACAAACAACTGACGCTACCTCTGATTACACCGCAACGCTCGCGCAATCGGCGTCCGGGCTTGCCCATGCCGACACAACGCAAGAGTTTGACCGGTCGGTATTGAACAAACAATCTGCAGAAGATGATTTCGATCAGACGCTTGAGATTACCGAAGCAGTCTCTGATTTGACCTCTGACACCTTGGCACTTCATGACCTGCAGATAAACAGGCAAGCAGACTCAGCGCACCTGCGCGACACGGACGCAACGCTGCAAATGACGTCATCGCCGCTGAACCCGTCGTCGCAATCGGAGGATATGTCGTCAGATCAAACGCTGATGGACGCTGGCTGGTTGCAATCGACTGCATCGCTTGGTGATTTGGCAGGAAAGCGTGATGTGTCAGGCAAGCTGGATGACACGCTGTCTGAAGACACTATGGACGGTTCTATTCCGGCTGCCGGAATTGATTTGGACAGCACCTTGTATGTTGTTTATGAAGCCGAAACCCGAACGCATTTGTTAACGCTAAGGCGAATACTGGATCGGGCGATGCGCCAGAAAGCGCCGAGTATGCCGGATGAGGCGTTACCTCGAACGCTTCATACCATGAATGGCAGTGCCCGCGCAGCTGAAGTGGGTGTGATTGCCGAATTGGTCAACCCGCTTGAGGCCATCGCTTCGTACCGTTTGCGTACCGGCAGGCCGCTGGAATTAACCCAGTGGTCGCGATTTGCCGAGGTTGTCGATGCGATTGAATACAATCTGGATTTACTTGGCAACAATGTGTCACCTGATGGGACATTGCAGCCCGGCGTCGGGCCTGACTACCTGTCGGCCGAAACACTCGGCTTGCAGGACTTTGTCAATCAGGCCGGGCGTGCTGCCAAAATGGAGCCGAGCCATCATCGCGATGAGCTGACCGATGTGTTTATGCAGGAAGCGGGTGGTTTGATTGAATCCATGCAAACCAGCTTGCGGGAGCTTAACGAGTCAACCCTGGATGACGCCTCCGAACAGACACGAACCGAACAACTTCGTGACATCATGCGCCCGCTGCATACGCTCAAGGGTAGTGCGCGGGTTTGTGGCAGTGACCAGATAGCAGACCTCGCGCATGTGCTGGAGACCTCATTGCTGGATTGGCAAGGAAGTGAGCGGGGTATAGATGCAACCCGCCTTGAATTACTGCAGGAATCTATCGATGCGCTGACATTGAATCTGGAGCAGGCCAC
>CALFCE010000119.1 GCA_937951215.1 uncultured Granulosicoccaceae bacterium | reverse complement strand
AATCATGTGCGGTGACCGTCGCGTCGCCCCGACTGTGTTGGCTGTCATCGTTATTGATCCCTGTTCTGCGTATCGCATGGCACAGCAATTTGCCGGACATCGTGGCCATTGCAACCCCGTGACCTGAGTATCCCGAGGCCGACCATACCGACGACCCCAGCTTGCGAAAGCAGGGCAGCCTTGAGCGTGTGATAGCCAGTGTGCCTCCCCAGGCATAGTCAAGCTGAGTCCCTGCAAGTTGCGGAAACACCGATAACATTCTGGGCTCGACCACGGAACGGATATCGTCGGGAAATCGATAACCCCAGCTTTCACCACCACCAAACAACAATCGATGGTCTGCACTGAGACGAAAGTAGTTGACCACAAATCTCGAATCTGCCACGGCCATGTTGTTTGCAATCAACTCTCTTGCGGTGTCAGACCCCAGTGGTTCTGTTGCCACGATGTAGTTGTTGATTGGCATAACAGTGGCTGCAATGTCAGGCTGCAACTTGCCTAAATAGCCGTTGCAGGCCAACACCAGATGCTGGCAATGAACCGCAGCTTGCGGCGTGTTGACGCGTACCGGAAACTTCGGTCCTCCCTTGGCTCTGACGGTGTCGTCATAGTCCGAGACACGTGTATTCTCAAATAAGCGCACGCCTGCATTCTGTGCCGCCAGCGCCAGACCCAGCGCATATTTAAGCGGATGCAAATGCCCCGCCGAATGATCGAGTATGCCTCCATGGTATGCAGGGCTTGACAGCAAATCAGCCAGCGCTTTTCGATCCAGCAATTCGCAATCGGTTTCCTGATATTGGCTTTGCAGATGCTGTACATACTTCGCCATTTCGAGTTGTTCGCGCTGGCTGCAGCTGGCCTCAACTACGCCCGGGAAATAGTCGCAATCAATGCCATTGTCTTCGATCAATTGTCTAACCAGGCGAGTTGCCTCTTTACTTATCTGCCACAGTTCGGCAGCGGCCTCCATACCGAAAGCTTTTTCCAGCTCCCATTGATTAAGATTGTGTCCACCCCCAACTTGTCCGCCATTACGCCCTGAAGCGCCCCATCCCGTTTTGTTTGCCTCCAGCACGACTACGTCCAGCCCGGCCCGGGCCAGATGCAGGGCAGTGCTCAATCCCGTGTAGCCAGCACCGATAATGCAGACATCGCAGCTTGTGTCAGCAGTCAGTTGTGGGTGCTCAGGTATAGCCGGGGTGCTTGCGCGGTACCATGAGTCCGCATGTTGTCCCGGTAGATCATTGGCAACTAGCAAGTCCATACGGCGATTTTCTATCCGGGTGCTCGACGGTTAGACGTTCAACAATAGATGGTCCCGTTCCCAGGGGCTGATAACGCGCTGGAATTCCTGTAGCTCGTGTTGTTTGATGGTTTTATAGATACCATGAAAACCCTCTCCGAGTATTTCGCGGATTGCAAGGTCTTCATCGAACCGGTCGAGTGCTTCCTGCAAGCCGCGAGGCAGCGAGTGGGGTAGGGAATAGGCTTCGAAGGTAACTTGTTCTCGGGGTTTTAACCCGGCTTTCATACCAAGGTAACCACAGGCCAGACTGGCTGCGAGAGCAAGATAAGGATTGCAGTCCATACCAGCCACTCTGTTTTCAATTCTTCTGTTTTTTGCCTCCGATACCGGAACCCGGAAACCGGCACTGCGGTTATCACGTCCCCATTCCAGGTTTATCGGGGCGGCATCATCGCTGACAAAGCGCCGATAGGAATTGACGTAAGGAGCCAGAATCGAGATCACGCCAGGCATATGTTGTTGCTGGCCGGCGAGAAAGCTGTAGAAATGCTGGCTGGCTTCATCGTTTTCATCATTGAAAATATTGTGTCCGGTTTTGACATCCACAACACTTTGGTGAATGTGCATTGCACTGCCGGGTTGGTCCTGCATGGGTTTGGCCATAAAGGTTGCGAAGCAACCGTTGCGTAGAGCCGCTTCACGGATGGTTCGCTTATAAAGAAAAACCTGGTCAGCCAGTTTGACCGGGTCACCGTGTTGCAGGTTGATCTCTATTTGACCGGCACCTCCTTCCTGGATGATGGTATCAATTTCAAAGCCCTGAGCTTCGGCAAAATCGTAAATATCGTCAATGACGGTGCCGTACTCTTCAACAGCGCTCATGCTGTATGCCTGACGCCCTACACCTTGTCTGCCGGTGCGCCCTATGGGCGGTTCGATGGGGTTGTCAGGATTGGCATTGGGTTTGGTCAGATAAAATTCCAGCTCAGGTGCTACAACCGGTTGCCAGCCCTCAGCCTTGTAAAGGTCGACAATATGTTTTAGCACATTCCTCGGGGCAAAACTGACTGGTCGGCCATCCTGGTCTTCAATATCATGAATGACCTGAAGAGTGACATCAGCGGACCAGGGCACTGCAGTCGACGCTTCGAAATCGGGAATCAGTACCAGGTCTTTTTCCATCCACGGATTATCAAACTCTTCTATCTCCGCGTAGTCGCCGGTGATGGTTTGAAAGAATATCGACACTGGCAGGAACATACGTTCGCTTTTGGCAAACTTTCTTGCCGGCATGGCTTTGCCTCGTGCTATGCCGGCGAAATCTGAAACGATGCACTCAACGTCGTCGACTCGTCTGCCAGCCAGCCATTGATGAAACGCGTTCGGTAACTTGTTAATCCATTCAGCTTCGCCAGAGCCTTTCGAGAAACCTGAATTGCTCATGCCTTACGTCCACTGACAGTTGCTTGTTGCAGAGCTTCTGCATTGGCGGCATTCAGAAAGAACTGCTGGATTTGTTCTGCCATCTTTTCTTGCGCAGCAGGCTGGTTAATACTGTGCAGGCCACTTTCGACCACTGATGCCGGAAGCACTTCCCGGCCACGGGTGTCTATCAGCGATTCAGTGAATGCGTTACTGAATTCGGGATGGGGTTGCAAAGTCAGTGCTTTGTTGCCATAAGCCAGCATCGCATGTTGGCAAAAGTCTGTAGATCCAATGGTCGTGGCATCTGCTGGCGGCTCGAGCACCTGGTCTTGATGAAAAGCATTGATAGGTACCGGATCCTCCGCTCCTGCCATTTGGTACTCGACCAATCCGACAGACCATCCACCAGAATACTTTTCGACCTTGCCACCCAGAGCCTGTGCCAGAATCTGGTGTCCGAAGCATATCCCTACAATCGGAATGCTGCGGGCATAGGCGGTGCGCAGAAAATCCTCGAGGGGTGGAATCCAATCATGATCTTCATAGACACCAAATCGCGACCCCGATATTAACCAGCCATCGGCATCCTGCACACTGTCGGGAAAGTCATTGTCCAGCACCGCATAGACGGCGGTTTCAAACTGCATGCCGAGCAGCGAAATGCACATATCATCGTAATCGCCGAATTTGCTGACCAGCATCGCCGGAGATCGTCCGCATTGCAGGATTCCAATTTTCATGGTGGGTACTATTGTCTGTTGCTACTGCCATCCAAATGACAGTGATCGAGTTACGGAATTTTGCTTGATTGACCTGTCGGAGTTTACTGCATGTCAATTAAACTGCGTCAGGGGAATATTGCTGAATTTCGCAGATTGTTCTCGCTGTTACCGTCTATGGCCGGATTTTGCCGACTAATTGGCACTCAATTGGGTGGGTTGATTACTACCCATTCAAATTGTGTTTACTGGCGAATTTCAGATCGATTGTAACCTTTTCTACTCGTTTGTACTGTCGTATTTTGCTAACAGCTTGATAGTTGCAATACAGCCTATGTTTTTTTATGCCATCTCTATTTATTCAATCAAACAAAAATCACAGTACCTTCCATTAAACAGCTAAATAAAAGCGCTAAATCGAATTCGCATTGCAGCAACTGTGTTTTGACGGGTTAAGAGTCAGTAAGGTAGAGTAAAAGCACTGAAGTGTTATTCAGAGTAAAAGTCGTGCCCAGAAATTCTTAACTGAGGATGGTTTAATGAAGTTGAAAAATAGAGTTATCGCGCTTTCTGCATTGGCAGGAATCGCTTTTGGAGGGGTCGCAACTGCAGAGACGTTTGTCACCATCGGTACCGGTGGTCAGACAGGTGTTTACTATGTTGTTGGTGGATCCATCTGTAAATTGGTGAATCGTGGTACCAAAGATCATGACATCAAATGTACTCATACCACCGGTGGGTCGGTCAAGAACATCAATGGTATCCGCGCCGGGGATCTTGACATGGGTGTCGCCCAGTCTGACTGGCAGTACCATGGTTACAACGGGACTGCACCGAAGCAGTTTCCTGATGGTGCTTTCGAAGACCTTCGTGCGGTGTTCTCTGTACACCCCGAGCCTTTCACCGTTGTAGCGAGAGCTGATTCAGGTATCGAAAAGTTCGAAGACCTGGTTGGCAAGCGTGTCAACGTTGGTAATCCGGGTTCCGGTGCCAGAGGAACGATGGAAGTTGTGATGGAAAAAATGGGCTGGACCATGGATTCCTTCAAGCTTGCTGCCGAGTTGAAATCCTCTGAGCAGTCTCAGGCATTGTGTGACAACAAAATCGATGCGATGGTTTTTACTGTCGGTCATCCAAGTGGCACAATCAAGGAAGCGACCACCTCGTGTGAATCCAAACTGATCCCTGTGACCGGTGAAGCTATCGACAAGCTGGCCAGTGAAAATTCATACTATGCGCAAACTTCCATTCCAGGCGGCATGTACACCGGTACCGACGTTGATACTCCGACGTTTGGTGTTGGTGCTACTTTTGTCACCTCTGCAACTGTTTCAGAAGATACCGTTTACACAATTGTCGCTGCCGTATTCGACAATTTCAAACGCTTCAAGAAACTGCACCCTGCATTCGCTAACCTCACGGAAGAAGATATGATCAGCAAAAACATATCTGCTCCGTTGCATGATGGGGCTGTAAAGTACTACAAGGAAAAAGGCTGGATGTAAGTCTTGCTTGTTGGTTGCAAGCCGGACCTCGTTCCGGTTTGCAACTTCAACTCGAAGCGGGTATCGAGTTTTCGCTACCCGCTGTATTTAAAAGTCTGTAACTCGTTTACCTGTTTCTAATTTTTATCATTGCCGGGTGGCATGCCCTCGATCTATTGGAAGTTTCGTAGCCACTCAGGTTTTTTCTTTCACATGGTTTGTCAGCAGAGAGGAAGCACTGTATGAGTGATACCCTTGAAGGTACGAATAAGAAACCTTCGGAGGAGGACCTGGAAGCGTTGGTAGCTTCGTCCGATACCGGTGGGCGTAATCCGAGTAATCCAAGCGTTGCAAAATTAATTACTGGTGTTGCTCTGGCCTGGTCATTATTCCAGCTTTGGATCGCCTCACCCTTACCCTTTGTTTTTGGCATCGGTGTCTTCAACGACACAGAGTCCCGTTCCATACATTTGGCTTTCGCGATTTTTCTGACTTTTATGGCCTATCCGGCCTTCAAGAAGTCTCCCAAGGATTACATACCCACGGTGGACTGGGTGTTGGCTGTGGTGGGTGCCTTTTGCGCAGCCTATCTGTTTTTGTTTTACAACTCCCTGTCCGAGCGACCCGGTAATCCGAATACGGTAGATATTGTTATTGCCACCGTCGGAATCGTGTTGTTGCTGCTGGCAACCTGGCGAGCACTGGGGCCACCATTGATGATCGTGGCCATGATATTTTTGTTCTATTGTTTCGGCGGGCAATCAATGCCGGGCATTCTGGCCTGGAAGGGCGCCTCCTTTGGTGCTATCGCGGACAATCAATGGTTATCAACAGACGGTGTGTTCGGTATTGCGCTGGGTGTATCCAGTGGTTTTGTTTTCCTGTTTGTACTGTTCGGCGCGTTACTGGATAAGGCAGGAGCTGGAAACTACTTTATAAAAGTGGCTTTTTCTTTACTCGGGCATTACAGCGGTGGCCCAGCCAAGGCGGCGGTTGTTTCCTCTGCAATGACCGGTTTGATTTCCGGTTCATCGATAGCCAACGTGGTGACGACCGGTACCTTTACGATTCCGATGATGAAGCGAGTCGGCTTTTCCGGTGAAAAGGCCGGGGCTGTTGAGGTCGGGTCGTCGGTTAACGGCCAGATTATGCCGCCTGTTATGGGGGCGGCCGCATTCCTGATGGT
>CALFCE010000118.1 GCA_937951215.1 uncultured Granulosicoccaceae bacterium | reverse complement strand
CCGTTTTTGCCCCCGGGTTCTCCTCTACCATCAACCGTTAATCAGTCCCTCTTTCCGACACTCTGCGAGGGTCTCGTCCAGTGATTGCACGACTCGCTCGATCAAGATATCGATTTCTTCCGGTTGTATAATGAGTGGTGGCGAGATCACCATTCGATCGCCGACTGCCCGCATGATTAATTTGTTGGCATAGCTTCTCTCTCGGCATCGCACTCCGACAGCACCTTCCTTGCCGGGGAAAGCCGCTCGACGGGCTTTATCAGGTGTCAATACGATTGAAGCCATCAAGCCGGTGCTCTTGGCCTCTCCAACCAACGGGTGTTCTGCGAGTTCCGACCAGCGTGAGTGCAAATACGGGCCGGCCTTTTCTCTGACGTGTTCAACGATCTTCTCTTCTCGCAGAATACGCAGGTTCTCTCGTGCAACCGCGGCTGACACCGGATGGCCGGAATAGGTGTAACCATGATTGAATTCCTCAGCGGTTGAAACCACTTCGGCTATGTGATCAGAGACCAGAGATCCGGCAATGGGTGCGTAGCCTGACGACAGGCCCTTGGCAATCGTCATAATGTCAGGCTTGATCCCCATCGTCTCCGAGCCAAACCAGTTGCCAGTTCTACCGAAGCCGCAGATAACTTCATCAGCAATCAGCAAAATCTCGTGAGCGTCGCAGATCCGTTGAATTTCCGGCCAATAAGTCTCCGGCGGAACAATTACACCGCCAGCACCTTGCACCGGTTCTGCAATAAAAGCCGCAACCCGGTGTTCACCCAACTCTTCAATTTTTTGTTCCAGCTGCAGCGCTGTTAGCCGACCAAATTCAGCCGGCGACTGATCTCCGCCGAGCGACCACCAGTCTGGCTGATCTATATGCACTATGTCTTTTATCGGCAACCCACCCTGCTTGTGCATTGGCGTCATTCCGCCCAGGCTGGCACTGCCGACTGATGAACCGTGGTAGGCATTTTTACGGCTGATGATCACGCTTTTATCAGGCTGGCCAACGCTTGCCCAGTAGTGTCTCACCAGCCTGATATTGGTGTCATTGGCTTCCGACCCGGACCCTGCATAAAACACCTGATTAAAGCCAGCCGGCGCAATGTCAGCCAGATCTCTGGCAAGCATCACCGCTGGAACATGGGTACTTTGAAAAAAAGTATTGTAATAAGGTAATTCCTGCATCTGCCTATAGGCCGCCTCCGCTAATTCAGTGCGACCGTATCCGATATTGACACACCATAAACCAGCCATACCATCCATGATTTGTTCACCCTCCGAGTCCGTGAGTGTCAGGCCTGACGCGCTTTTGATGACACGCACACCTTTTTTCGCCAGTTCCGCCCCAGCGGTAAACGGGTGCATATGATGTGCAGCATCCAGTGCTTGCAGTTCTTCTGTGGGCAACTGATTAGTCTGGTTCATAATTTTCTCGCTAGTGAGCAAACCCCGCTTTGCAACAGGTTGACAGCATATTCAAATCATACTTCAATCGAAGATCGCTATTGATCTGCAATGAGACCACTATGATCGTCAGAACCCTCGAAGATGTAAAAAAAAGCAGCGGCTATCGCGAAAATCCAGGGCTTTGGAGTAGTGCACGGTATTTGCTGGAGGCAGATGGTGTGGGCTTTACCTTGACCCAAACCACTCTGGCGGCAGGCTCGGAGCAAACACTGGAATACAAGCATCACATCGAAGCTAATCTGGTGATAGAAGGCACTGGCTCGGTGACAGAGGTTCGCAGCGGAATCACACATCCTTTGAACCCGGGTAGTCTTTACACGCTGGACAAAAACGACCGGCATACCCTGCTCGCTAAAACCGATATGCGATTGGTCTGTGTATTCCTGCCCGCACTTGTCGGTAACGAAACACATGACAAGGACGGCTCCTATCCGGCAACCACTAGCGTATCCCAGCGCGCATAAAACTCTGTACAAACTGTCGCTGGAACAACAAAAACGCAAGCAGCAAGGGCCCGGATGTGAGCAAGGTCGCGGCATTGATTACCGACCACTCTACCCCGGCATCAATCGCTGCAAAAACACTCAAGCCAACAGTTACCGGGCGTGTCTCGACTGAGTTGGTCACTATCAATGGCCAAAGAAAATTGTTCCAGTGATGGCTGACTGATACCAGACCATAAGCCAGATACGTCGGTTTGGCCAACGGAATATAGACGCGCCACAAGGTACCCAGAAAAGAAGCCCCCTCCACCCTGGCCGCTTCATCCAGCTCCTTCGGGATTGACATAAAAGTCTGACGCAGCAGAAAGATCCCAAAGCCGGAAGCAATGTAAGGCAAACCAATCGCAACTATCGTGTCGACCAGACCAATCGCGCGGATGGTTTTGTAATTTTCAACAATCAGAATATCAGGCATCACCAATAGCTGCAGCAGCACCAGCGAGAACAACAGATTTCTGCCCGGGAATTTGAACCTTGCAAACGCAAACGCTGCGAGGGTACACAAAATAAACTGGCACACCAGGATAAGCGTTACCAGCATTACTGTATTAACAAAATAGCGGGCAAATGGCGCAGCAGACCAGGCCTTGCTGAAATTGTCGAGAGTTAGCGGCGCTGTAAGCTCAAAGCGGGTTTCAAATGCGGCCGGGTGAAAAGCAGTCCAGATTGCATACAGCAAAGGCAAAGCCCACAAGAACGCAAGCGCCCACATCGCAACCGTGTTCAGCAGCTCATCAAATGAAAAGCTCCGGCGCCTGGACCCACCCTGGGAAACTCTCATTGATAATGCACCTTGCGATCAAACAGGAAGAACTGCCCAATCGCGAGCAACGAGAGCATAATCAGCATTATAACGGTCAGCGTGGCCGCATAGCCGGTATCCCAATACTGAAAGGCTGTTTCATAGATATAGAAAAGTAACAGACTGCTGGCATTATCAGGGCCGCCTTCAGTCATAACAAAAATATGGTCCACCAGGCGGAATGAATTAATCACAGCGTTAACAGAAACAAACAAGGTGGTTGGCATTAACAGCGGAAATAACACCTTGCGCAAATAGTAAAACGAGCTGGCCCCTTCTATATCAGCAGCCTCCCGCAGCACCGGTGGAATAGACTGTAAAGCCGCCAGATAAAAGATCATAAAAAAACCGGCCTCTTTCCAGATCGCAACCACGATCATGGCAGC
>CALFCE010000117.1 GCA_937951215.1 uncultured Granulosicoccaceae bacterium | reverse complement strand
GATATCGACTGTGATTCAGGCTGGGTGGGGGCTTGTTTTGGCCTTGATCTGGATCGTATCCAGTGCTGAAGCTGGCCTATGGCCAGACGGTTTCAAAAAGCGCATTCTGCGGTTTTCGCAGGGAGTCGCGGGATTACAACCTGTCCCACCATCTTTGTCAATTAAGGCGCTGGTCTGAATGAGTTTGAGTTGTTCAAGTTGTTGAAAAAGAAGATGATATTGCCAGAGCAGCCGTTTTTCAAGTAAATCGCTTATCGTGGTTCGACTCTTGTGCATTGGTTGGCGCTATTGCCTCAGGTAATGATTGCGCAGGATGAAACCAGCCCCATCTTGCCTCCAGTGCACTATCATTTACATTGGTTCCCTCCGTCTGTAAAAGAGCCATGCCACAGGGTTTGCGAGCTAATCATGTGGTTTGAACATGGGTGGGGTTTAAACCCCGGTTTCTGGTTTCACACTGTTTGCCAGTTCCGGCGATGCCACCGGCGCCGGTATCGCTGGCAGTAAACAAGCAACATCAAAGGTCTGCATGGTGACTCAACTTCTTTTGGCTGTAAGCAGGCATGGACGCGTTTTGTTAACGACAATAATGCTGTTGTCGGGAAGTCTCTGGATTCCTGCCGCCTTTGCGCTGGAGGATGAATGGTATATCGGGCTCGGTGGCGGTGGCTCGTGGCTGGTTCCCAATCCGGTCGTGCCCGGTATCGACGATGATGAAAATTCGGCGAGCTATGGCACATTTTTGCTGGGTAAGGATTTCAGCACCTTGAACAGTGTGCAATTTCAATTGCATTCCCTTGGTGAAACAGAATTGACCAATGGCGATACGGTCGAATACTCGGCGGCTGATCTATCTGTCTTGTATCGCCTCTATGATACCCGCGACGGTGGGCTTGATGCGGACGCCTTTGGTGTTGCCTTGTATGGGCGTGCCGGTATTGGTTTTATTGACCGAAATGTGGGGTCAGAGTTAGAGCTGAAAAATGACAGCCAGTTTTATTTTGGTGGAGGTCTTGGTGCAGAGTTTTTTCTCTATGGCCCCTTGTCACTGCGTCTCGAATTATTGTTTCTGGATGTTGATGCGCAGCTGGGTTCGTTAAGCTTACAGTATCGCTTTGGTGGCAAGAGAGCAGGAAGGCCTGCAATTCCCGCAGCATCGCCGGTGCAAAGACCTGCAACAGAAACTTCGCCAGGCCCCACATCGACACCCCCCAATCCTGCAAACCAGAGTCCGGCAACGCCAGCACCAGGAGCTACAGGCGGCGTTATCACGCCGCAGCAACCATCGATAGCTGCACAGGACAGCGATGCAGATGGTGTAGCCGATGCGGCCGACGAGTGCCCGCAGTCCAGAGCGGGATATCCTGTGCGACCTAATGGTTGTCCGTTACTTGACGGCGTTCTGGCCGGTGTCTCTTTCGATGACAGGAGCGGTACATTGAAATCGCAATCGTTTGAACAGCTCGATTATCTGGCCAATTTGCTGAAACGATTTCCGCAGGCCCGAATCCAGATTTTTGCGCATACAGATTCTCGTGGTACGCCTCGCGACCAGGCTGTTGTTACAAGGGCTCGTTTGCGTTCGATTGGTACTTATCTTATCCGGCAGGGTGTCTCTGCAAACCGGTTGGTATTACGTTCTCTGGGTGGGCAAAATCCTCTGTATGACAATGCGACTCAAGCTGGTCGCGATGCCAACAATCGAATTGAAATACTCGAACAGCGGTGATCGACGACAGGACGTGGTGTGTTGTTGCCAGCGCAGCAGTCAAACTGTCGTGCTGACCTGTTGCCGAGCCAATGACTCTGCAAGGTAGTCAGGCACTGGCGTTTCTGTCAGATCGTTTTTTCTGGCTGGCGTTCATGCTGGGCCCTGTGGTCTGGGTAATGCTGTTTTGCTTGTTCCCGGCTAATGTTAGTGGGGGTGGTGGCGATGTCACCGGCGGTAGTGTTCCGCTCGAGAGCAATCTGCTCGCCACACTCCGCCTGCTTTTTCTATTCGCCCTGGTGTATCCGGTGCTGGAAGAAATAGTATTCAGAGGTGGGCTACAGGGATTTCTGCTGGAAAAGCCTGCATTGGCCAAATCCATAGTGACAGGATCCGGAGACAACCAGTCTCCATGGTTGCTGACACCGGCTAATTTGATTACCAGCGTGGCATTTACTGCGATGCACTTTATTAACCACCCACCTCTGTGGGCGAGTCTGGTGTTTTTTCCGTCTTTGGTATTTGGCTGGGCACGTGACCGCTACGATCACCTCTGGGCCAGTATGTTGTTGCATGCGTTTTACAACGCAGGTTTTCTGTTGTTGTTCGCGCAGCCCTGACATACCCAAGTGAAACCGTGATCAAGCCAGCCAGTCGCGTTTGGGTAGAAAGTCACTGTAGAGTGCTGCCTCGGCACTGCCGGGTTCTGGTTGCCAGTTGTAAGTCCACGCGACGTCGGGTGGCATCGACATCAATATCGATTCTGTACGACCCCCGGATTGGAGTCCGAACAGCGTTCCTCTGTCGTAGACCAGATTGAACTCGACATAGCGCCCACGTCGATAGCGCTGAAAGTTTTTTTGAACTTGGTCAAAAGGGGTGTCGCGTCGCCGTTCCACGATGGGTTGATAAGCCGGTATGATGTGATCACCAATGCTGCGCATAAAGGCAAACGAGTTTTCGAAGCCGCCCTGATTGAAATCATCAAAAAACAACCCGCCGATACCACGGGCCTCCTGGCGGTGTTTCAGAAAGAAGTAATCATCGCACCATGCCTTGAATTTTCCATGCAAAGATTCGCCAAAAGGTGCACAGGCTCGCTGAGCGGTTTTGTGCCAATGCACACAGTCTTCGACGAATCCGTAATAAGGAGTCAGGTCAAAACCGCCGCCAAACCACCAGACAGGTTCTTCACCTTCTTTTTCTGCAATAAAAAAACGGATGTTGGCATGTGTGGTCGGGATGTAGGGATTGTCGGGATGAAACACCAAAGACAAACCCATGGCTTCAAAATGCCTGCCGGCAAGTTCAGGGCGCTGTGCACTCGCTGAAGGGGGTAGATGGTTGCCATAGACATGAGATACGCCTACGCCTGCACGCTCAAACAGAGCGCCGTTCTCGAGGATTCGGGTTTTACCGCCGCCACCCTCAGGGCGTTGCCACTCATCTACGGCAAAGTCGGCCTTGCCATCCATACTGGAAAATTTCCGGCAGAGTGTGTCTTGCAGATGTAACAGGTATTGCCTGACAGCTGCACTATCCACAGACGTTGCGTCAGGTGTTTGGGGAGTGATCGATTCGGTGTTGTCGGGTCCGTGATCGTTTGAGTCGGGCATCGGATCAAGTAGTCAGCGCAGTTGCAACCCGCTTTTCCCATCGAAAATGCTGGTCGGTTGGTTATTATCCCCCAAAGGCGCGTCAATCACATAATCAAGTTTATCGCCGAACAGGTCTTGCACCTGAGCTGCAGTCTTGCAAGGGGGGTGACCGCTGAGATTGGCGCTGGTTGAGACCAGCGCATGGTCGCAGAGTCGGGAAAGCTCCACGATGACAGGGTGCTTGCTGACCCTGAATGCGATAGTATCGCGGCCACCGGTGAGGCTGGCGGGCAGGCCTTTTTTGGCTGGCAGAATCCAGGTGACAGGTCCCGGCCAGCTGCCAAGAATTTGCTCGCGACGTTGTTCGGGTAAAGAGTCGATGTATTGCTCGGTATGCTGCAGCGTTCCGGTAACGACAATCATACCCTTGCCAACATCGCGTCCTTTGAGTTGGATCAACCTTTCCAGCGCGGCAGGGTCAAGCGGGTTGCACCCGATACCAAACACTCCTTCGGTTGGGTAGCCTATCAAACCATGCTGTCGCAGGCAGCCGGCAGCCCTTCGGAGAGTTTCGTCCAGGTTTACAGATTCAGTTTGTATCCCCTTTCCCCACTGTAGCTGCCTTTTTGGCAGAGACCTTCTTCTTTTTGGAAGCGGTCGCTTTCTTTGATGCACCCGCTTTTTTCTTGGCGGTTGTTTTCTTCTTTTTGGCTGCGGCTTTTTTCTTTTTCTTTTTAGCTGCTGGTTTCTTCTTGGCTGCCGCTTTTTTGGCCTTGGCTTCCTCTTCCTTGGCAGCTACTTTTTTCTTTCCGCGAGCTCCTCTTTCAGGGGCTTCCTCAATGAGCTTTTGACAGAGCTCAAGCTCGAGCTCCAGTGGTTTTTCCTTGAGCTCTTTCGGTATTTTCGCGTTCTTTTTGCCGTCGGTGATATACGCGCCCCAACGACCGTTGAGAATTTGTATATCGGTACCCTCGAAGGTCTTTATAATTTTGTTGGCATCATCAATTTTCTTCTGAGCAACAATTTCAAGAGCTCTTTCAAACGTGACTTCGTAAGGATCGTCTTCCTTGAGCGACACGAATTTGGAGCCATATTGAATGTAGGGGCCGAAGCGACCAATATTGGCGCGTATTTTTTCACCTTCCGGTGACACACCTAAATCTCTGGGCAGGTTGAAGAGGATAAGCGCTTCGTCCAGCTTGATTGTGAACATGGACTGACCAGGCCGGAGACCCGCCCATTTGGGTTTTTCCTCGTCTTCCTTTGTGCCGATTTGTACATAAGCGCCGTACTGGCCAACGCGAGCACTGACCGGTCTACCCGATTCCGGGTCGACGCCGAGGCTGCGTTCTATTCTGCCTTCTTTCTGGTCTTCGTCTTCGACATCATCACTGAAGGACTTCCAGAAGTCTTCGAGGACTTTCACCCAGTCCAACTCGCCACGACTCACCGCATCAAGTTGGTCTTCCAGATTTGCCGTGAAATCATAGTCTACATATTTGGTGAAACTGTCCGACAGATAACGGCTGACAACCCGACCGGTATCAGTCGCAAAAAAGCGCCGTGATTCGACTTCGACATATTTTCTGGCCTGCAGCGTAGAGATAATGCTGGCGTAGGTTGATGGCCGGCCAATGCCGTATTCTTCCAGTGTTTTTACCAGGCTGGCTTCTGAATAGCGTGGTGGTGGTTCGGTAAAATGCTGAGTATTGATAATTTCCCTGAGATCGATATCGTCACCTTCCTTCATCGGAGGCAAGGTTTTGTTATCGTCATCTGCGTTCTTTTTATCATCTTCGTCCTCATGATAGACCTTCATGAAGCCATCGAATTTGATAGTTGAACCATTCGCTCTGAATTGATTGCCTTCACCACATTGCAGGTCGACCGCAACCTGGTCAAACGTTGCAAAGATCATTTGACTGGCAACCGTTCGTTTCCAGATCAGGTTGTAGAGTTTGTATTGCTCTTCGCTGAGCTTGCTTTTGATCTCTTCCGGGGCGCGCGTAACTGATGATGGCCGAATCGCTTCGTGAGCCTCTTGCGCATTTTTTGATTTGTTTTTGTATTCGTTCAGGGTTTCGGGTAAATAGTCTTTGCCGTAACGCTGAGGAATCAATTCCCGCAATTCTTCGAGACAGTCCGCTGACAGGGTAATTGAGTCTGTTCTCATATAGGTGATCAAACCCACCTGGCCTTCACCAACGTCAATACCTTCGTAAAGTTGTTGGGCCGTGCGCATGGTTCTTTGTGCGGTGAATCCGAGCTTGCGCGAAGCCTCTTGCTGCAGGGTAGAGGTGGTGAACGGGGCGGTCGGGTTGCGCTTGCGTTGTTTCTTTTCAACCTTGATGGCCTTCAGCTTGCCATTGGCTCCGGCTATCAGCAGATTTTTCGCGGCTGTAGCTTGCTCTTCATTAACAATACTGAACTGTTTTACTTTCTCATTCTCGAGCAAGGCAAGTCGCGCTGAAAATGGCTGATTGTCTTTTTCAACA
>CALFCE010000116.1 GCA_937951215.1 uncultured Granulosicoccaceae bacterium | reverse complement strand
ACCTTATCAATGAACTCTTTGGAATAGAATCATTTATTCAACAACTTGCCCAGTGGCTTAATTGCTAGAAAGTTAATGCAAGGATCCCGACTATCAAACTAGGCTCAGCATCAAACACTTTTGTACGTTCGAATCGGGATTATTCATTTTGAAAAAGCCAGTAGTTACATACACTGGCTTTTTACAATTCTTTTAGAACCAGTCAGTCTTTACCTGCCTTCCAAAATAATCATCGATCACCAGGCGATAGGTATCTTCTGACTGATGATCTTCGACTATTGTGAACTCCGCGCCTGGTGTTTCACTCCAGGGTAAATAGGGGAAGCTTTCAAGGACGGTGACTCCACAACCGTAAATTCCATCCTGCTTGCTCCCACCTATCGATGCCCACATGCAACGTTTTCGTTCCACACTTATTTTTCCCATCAGATCAGTCTCATGCCATGTTCCCTGATAGCCCTTTGCATCCCATACAAAGTTGTCCCAGTAAAGTTCCAGAAAATCGGAACCGTATCGTCCGCGGCGAAATTCGGTGGGAGCTTTGAGAGGGCCATATAAACCAACAGCGTGCCAGGCATGAACAACTGCTTGTACTAGTCGTCCATCTTCGAGGGCCGGCCCTTCTATCAGCATAGCAGCTTCAGTTGTATGGTCACGAAGCTCTATCCAACTCTCTTGCTGTGATAGCAAAGGAAGGGTTTTAAAAAATAGTTGAGACAACTGACTAATACCTTGCCCGGTGACTGAAAATTCATCGCCATTATCGTTAACACCGTCAGTTGCACCACTTCCTTCGGAGACCAAATACGCCCAATGACTAGGAACTCCAGTATTTCCATACATACCGTCATCATCAAAATGGTCAATTTGTGAATGGTCTCCTGCCCAATTCTCTCCGAGAAAGGTATCCGCTTGTGGATCTTCGGGAATTCCAGATTTCGGATCGTGCATTGCGCGCAGATCTATGCCTGGATATCGTGAGTACATCCAAACGTCCGCGTCCCCATTATAATTGTGTATAACGCTGTCGTTATAGTGATCCTGAACCAATGCTGAAAATATATCAGCCAAAGACTCTTCAATAGTTTTCACTCGCGATGCAAGTGCAGATGATTGCTGAAAGATGTTTCGATGCGCTTCCATTGCATGAAAGTACTCGTGGGCTACAACGTCAATATAAGTCGCGAGTGAGTACCTGTCCGCTTCGTTGTCCATCCAGTATGTGATGGTATTGGTAGTGTCGTTATAACTCGCTCCGTGGTCAGATTCGCAACAACCATTGACTTTATTGATTACTCCAAGAACCATATCATCATACGCCGCGTATCCCCAATCCTCTGATAGAAACGTATGTACCACACCCATTGCGAAGTGCACGTCCAGAGCAACGAGATCACCTATTTCGTTATCATGTTCGGCAAGTTCCCATATATCCTGCGCACCGTAATCGGGCATACCTAGTGGTAAAGTGCCGGGGCTACGAGCGTTGTATGTGACAAACATGAGTTCTTCGTTTTGCATCTCAGCCCTGAGGTGACGATTTATTGTCTCAGAGGAAGTGTGCCAGCCGAGTGTGAAGAGCGTTCTGTCTTTACCATGATATAAGGTGTCTTCTGCTATTCCGTCCGCAAAGGCCATTCCGGCGATGAAAAGTGACGACGAGCCTAGCAAGCTCAGGACAGGTTTTTGAATCTTCATAGTATTACATCCGTTTGAATGAAGACCTAACCCTATAGCGCGAACTTTACCTTTTTCTAACCAGATAATTATCAAGTGGTGATCTGGAGTTCACCGTTAACTGCCCTTGCGCCATCTTGAAAAACGATGCAAAAAAAAGGAAATGCCATGTCATCACATGACCGCTCACTGTATCTGCGCTATGCAGATGCTCTCCGCAATCCCGGCGATTTGTCTGCCGCTGTCTCTGATTTCTTTTCCTCTGACGCGAACATCAACGTAGTTCACCCTTTCAATGAACTGCAGGGCGTAGATGCCTACCTTTCCAGGTTTGTTGTCCCGTTGCAGCAGGCATTTGTCGGGCTTTACCGTCGTGACGACATCTTTATGTCCGGGCAGTTCGAAGGAAAGGACTGGGTCAGCTCAACAGGCTAGTACGTCGGACGATTTGCACACGACTGGATTGGATTGAAAGCCACAGACACACTGAGTTACCTGCGCTATGGCGAATTTCATCTGATCGAAAATGGGAAAGCTGTCGAAAGCTATATCTATCTGGACATTCCTGAATTAATGATCGCCTGCAATCAATGGCCTCTGGCCATGGGTCCGGGCCTATCACGCGGATATACCGGGCTGATACAGGGGCCCGCGACCCGTGACGGTGTTATTACAAATGTAACTGATCCCGCCGAAGGGCAACGCAGCTACCAAATTGTCACCGATATGCTTGCCGCATTGGCAACCGAGGACGAAGCGTGGCGACCCTACTGGCACAACAACATGATGTGGTATGGCCCGGGTGCTTTTGGCAGTTTCATCGGTGTCGATGAATTTGCGTCGTTTCAGGTTCCCTTCGAGTCGCAGTTTGATGGATGGTCTGGTGGGTCCAAAGGCAATGGGATGACAAAGCACTTCACTCGATTTGGTGAAGGCAACTATACCTGCTCGGGCGGATGGCCGTCGCTGACGGGTATCAACGTAAAATCGTTCCTGGGACAGAACCCAACGCGCGAGCGGGTCTTTATGCGGGTTAGTGACTGGTGGCGGCGCGAAGATGAGCTTCTCTGCGAAAACTGGGTCTTCGTTGATGTTCCACATGTGTTGCTACAGTTGGGATTTGACCCATTGCCACACTGGAAGAACGAGTAAGGCAAATCCGGCAGGTTGACCACAGAGACATTTTTTCAAGCAACAGAATGACCACAGAAAAAGTGTCCATTGGAATTGTGGTCGGTTGGAAACGCTGACCGTCTGAAATGGGCACTTTGACGTCTTCGATATTGGTAATTTTTGCGGTTGTCTGATGAACGCTTTAGTAATATTGACTACGTTTTCCTTTGAGCTTTCAGGAACGAATCCAACGCCAGATATGGAATTATCAATATATGGTATACTATGCCATATATGTCTGCGCAGTTGATATTTCGCGATAAATACATCTATTCCGACGGAGCGATACAGGAAATGGTGATCTGGCAATTACCAGCATCAAGCCCAGAGAGACCGCACGGCCTAAAATACAGACTGTTCTACGGCTATGCCGGCCATTGCATCGTTCGGTATGACAATGAACATGGGAAGGGCGACCATAAACACTATGAAAATCAAGAGAAGCCCTACCGCTTTAGCACCGTAGAGCAGCTGGTTGCAGATTTTTCAGATGACATCGAACACCACAGGAGTCAGTTACATGAGTAAAAAACAAATTCATATCGGTGTCGAAAACTCCCGACAAGGGTTCAAACGTTTCATCAAAGCCTGGCATAAATCCCAAAATGCACAATCGACGGATGACGTTGAGTACCATCTGAACTTCGAGGATTATGCTCAGTTCGCTGCCGTGCTAACACCGAAACGAATTGAGCTATTACGTGTGTTAAAAAAGGAACCACTGATAAGCATTCGCGCATTATCGAAACGTCTGGATCGTGACTACAAAAACGTACACACCGATGTGAGCGAGCTTATTGATGTTGATTTGATTCAACAGGACGAAGAGGGTCTGTTGTTTGCACCCTTTGATGTGATTGACGCCCATGTCAGGCTGGTCGCCTGATTGTCAAAATAGTCGATCATTCGAACCTGCCGCACGGCTTGCTACGTTTGTCGCTCATACAGGGAAACTCAGCCCAACAAACTCCCAATCAACTCCGCATGCGCATCCATCTGCGGCCCCAACCTCACTCGATGCGCTAACAAGATCGCTTTGAATTGCTCCAGCGTTTGATCAAAGTCATCGTTTATCAGCAAGTAATCAGCATGGCTGTGATGACGCATTTCTTCTACGGCTTCCCGGGTGCGTCTGGCGATCACTTCTTCGCTGTCGGTTCCGCGGCCCTTTAATCTTTCCAGTAACACTTCTCGTGACGGGGGCAGGATGAAGATGGAAACGATTCCGGGCATGCGCTCGCGCACTTGTTCGGCTCCTTGCCAGTCTATCTCCAGAATCACGTCCATACCGGCGGCGAGGCAGCGCTCTACTTCTGCCTGACTAGTACCATAGTAGTTCTCGAAAACTGACGCATGTTCAAGGAACTCACCGGCCTCGATCATTGCCTCGAATTTTTCCCGGTCGACGAAATGGTAGTTCTCTCCATCTACCTCGCCAGGCCTGCAGCCCCGGGTGGTATGGGAAACGGCCACGCAGACATTGGCCAACTCGCTGGTCACCCGGGACACCAGGCTGGTTTTACCGGCGCCCGACGGTGCGGATACGACATAGATGGAGGCGCTGGTATTGGTAGTCAATTTGGATACTCCCACACATGAAATACTGGATAGAGAAACCGGCTTGATTCTCTAGCCTCAAGTATAGAAGATAACCGCGCGGCTCCGGCACTCGGGAATACCGTGATACTGTTGAAAGAACCCTATCTACAGTTATCTGTACCTCAATACTCACCACACATTGCTACCTGATGACTGATACCCCTCTGATTTCAGTCCTGTTGCCGGTCAAAGAGCCCTGCCCCTGGCTGCATCAGAGTGTGCAGAGCATTCTGGATCAAACCGTAACGGACCTGGAACTGATCCTGATCGGGAGCAGTGATGAGGATCATTGGCGAGGTCAGCTGGGTGACGACAGGCGTATCCGCTATATCAATCGGCCATCAAAAGGCATCACCACGGCTCTGAACAGTGGCTTGGCTTGTGCCCAAGGGGAATACGTTGCCCGTATGGATTCTGACGATATCAGCCTGCCACATCGACTCGAAAAACAACTGACTTATAGTAGAGCAAACCCTGAGGTTGGGATTGTCGGATGTCAGGTTGAACTCTTTAATACTGAGCAGCCGGTTGGCCAGGGCTCACTTAGATACCAAAAATGGTTAAACCAATTGAACGAGCCGCAAGAGATTGCCAGCAATATCTTTGTTGAGAGCCCGCTTCCACATCCGGGCTGGCTTATGAAACGTGAGGTGATGCATTCATTAAACGGATACCGGGAATCAGCATGGGCAGAGGACTACGACTTTCTGCTGCGAGCTTACCTGGCTGGTTTGAAAATGGGGAAGCCAGCAGGCGTTCTGCTCCGTTGGCGGGAACATCAGGGTCGGCTGACCTACAACGACCAGCGTTACAGTCGCAAGCGTTTTATCGAAGCCAAAGTTTGGGCCTTGTGTCAATCACATTTAAAACAAAAGGAGGCACATTTAAAAAACAAACAGGCGATTATTGTTGGCACTGGTAAAAACGCAGTGCACCTATTTGATGCACTGCAACAACAAAACATCAAGGTCAAGTGTTTTGTTGATTTCGGGCCGATCGTCAATGGTCGGACGCGCCGTCATAGACCCGTCATTGATTATGAGACATTGCGACGCGAGTACGACAAAAACGACCTGATTATCAGTATTGTCAGCCGTGAAGGCGCCGGTGAAAAATTAAGACAATGGCTTAATAAAAGTTACCTTACTGAAAATTTAAACTTTGTAATTGCAGGCTAATACTACGCACAAAACAGCAACAATTAATTACATCCGAATTGCTTCCTAAATCTATTTGATCGTCTATAGTTCAACCCGGACTAACACACAGGAAGAAACATGAAACAGTTTATTTTAGCTAGTGCTATCACGTTGCTGTCTGCAACGACAGTACAGGCACAGGATGTCGTCAGTAGTATTACCGAAGGCTGGAGTGGAACAGCAACTCTGGGCGCAACCAGTGCCAGCGGTAACTCCGAAGCGACCAGTATTTCAGGTGCTATCCGATTGGGTAAAACAGTAGGTCAATGGGAGCATCTGGTATTCGGTTCTATTTTGTTTGGAGAGTCAACCGTGATAGTCGATCGACGTGATGCCAACGGCGACGTTATCGCAGATCCGGACAACCCGGGCCAAAACCTTCGCGACATCGTGACCGCCGATAACTCAGAGCGGATCGCATTCGGTTACCAGCCCAAATTCTACTGGCGCCCGAACACCTATTTCTTTGGCATACTCGACGTAGAGATGGATGAGCCAGCCAACATCGATTCATCAACTCGCCAGATTATTGGTGTGGGACACAAGTTCTGGAGTACACCTCAGGGTTATCTGTCAGGTGAGATCGGTTTTGGTAACAAGTTGCTTGAGCCTGTCGTCGGTGACGACCTTGACGGCGGCATCGGTTACCTGGGCTTGAACTACCTGAATCGTATTAACGACAACACAACCTTCAATGCTGATCTGAAAGCAGATTTTGGCGGTGACAATACCTTCACCGAACTGGGTCTTGGCCTGGCATTCAAGGTTTCTGAGAAGATGGCACTGAAGATCAGCCACTTCACACGCAACAACACCGATCTGAGCAACCCGGATAATCCGCTGGATGCCGACAATGATTCGGTAACAACATTCAACCTGGTACTTGATATCTAAAAGTCACAGCTTGAACAGGCCGTGGTTTACAGGCCATGAAACAAAAACGCCGGCAATGCCGGCGTTTTTTTTATCTTGAGAAAAGTAAGGTTTAGCTATCGTCGTTTTCTATTGGCAATATGGATAGCCCTGCCGTCAGCCCCCAACGCAGCTTCATGCATCGCTTCTGACAAGGTCGGATGCGCATGGATAGTCCTGGCGACATCTTCAATCGTCCCGTCAAATTCCATTGTCAATACAGACTGCCCAAGCAGCTCGGATGCTGCCGGCCCGATAACATGTGCACCTAGCAAACGATCGGTCGCCTTGTCGCGAAGTAACTTGACCATACCGCCGGTATCACCCTTGGCCTTGGCACGACCACTGGCAGCAAACGGAAAGACGCCGGCTTGATAATCCACGCCTTCACTCTTTAGTTGCTCTTCGGTTTTACCCACCCACGCAATCTCTGGGTGTGTGTAGATAACATTCGGCATGATGTTGTAATTGACATGGCCGTACTGACCGGCGATCAGCTCTGCCACCATCACACCCTCTTCCGATCCCTTGTGCGCAAGCATAGGCCCGCGCACGACATCACCTATGGCATAAACACCCGGGATGTTGGTTTCGCATTGCTCATTCACATGAATCAGGCCACGCTCGTCCTGCTCAATGTTGGCTTCGGGCGCTAATACACCTTCCGTGTAAGCACGACGGCCGACTGCCACAATAAGCTTGTCGACAACCACACTCTCATCACCTTCAGCATTGCGATAATCAATCTTTACTTTGCCGGCTTCAACACTGCTACCTGTTACACGGCTACCCAGCCTGATATCGAGGCCTTGCTTGGTAAACGTTTTTTGAGCATCACGAGCAACCTGTGCGTCAACCAGTGGTAGAAAATCATCCATCGCTTCCAGTATCACCACCTCGCTACCGAGGCGGCGCCAGACACTACCCAGCTCCAGCCCGATAACTCCTGCACCGATTACACAAATACTTTGCGGCACCGATTCCCAATCAAGTGCACCGGCAGAATCAACAACAGTATCACCCTGCAACGGAGTTGCAGCCAATTCGATCGGAACAGATCCGGTAGCAATAATAATATTGTCAGCCTGGT
>CALFCE010000115.1 GCA_937951215.1 uncultured Granulosicoccaceae bacterium | reverse complement strand
AGCACGTTCTTTTATATTGATCTCGGCAGTCGGGATAACAACCCGTCCGCCGACGTTAACGCTATCAGGCCGCAGTGCAATGCGCAGAGTCGGATAAACCTCACTGTACACAATCGGTTTTTGCACAATGACTAATTTTTCGCCCTTTATACTCAGGTCGGCTTTCCAGCTCTCTTTACTCCAGCTGGCATTACCGCCGACGGCTATCCGGCCATCACCGGCCGCCAGATCCCCGCTAAGCTCAGCCGCCTTGCCAGCGATGTCAGCTGCCAGCGAACCACCGTCAATCGAAAGGGGAAGATTGCCGCTTCTTACAACCGGCTTGAGCAGACTGACCCGGCCGTTAAAAGCAGGGTCGGTCAGTGTGCCGGCGATTTCCCCTTTGGCGTTGACCTTGCCGGAGACTTCGTCAAATCCCGCCATAAAAGCTTGTACAAAACCGATGTCAAAGCCATTGATATCCACTTCGCCCAAAATCGGTTTGTTCTCGTTTTTAGGATTCAGCGTCAGCGCAATTCGCGCTTGACCCATCTGTTTCGATTGGACTGAAAGATCGCTGACCACAGTGAATGGGTCTGCACGTGTTTTCAGTGTCAGGCTGTCATAGTTAAAACGTAATACCTGATCCGGATTTTCCTCACCGCCGGTGCCGCGAACGGACAAGACACCGCCACTGACACTGGCATTGAGGTCGGCTGAGAAGCCATCCTCTTTGGTCAGATCCCATTGCAGTTTGCTGTCAGCTCCCAATTGGCCAGCCAACTGAGCTTGCGCAGGCAGGAATTTGTTCAGCTGTGCCAACGGGTATCCTTTGAGCCGCACTGTAGCTCCACCCTGTTGATCACTGGTGACCGGGGTTTCAAGACACAACTGAGCGTCGATGTTGAGCCAGCAATGTGGGTCAATCGTGGCGCGCTTTTGTTGTTGCAGCCAGGCTACTTTGAACGGGCTTGCCAGTGCCAGTTTGTGCCCCGGTAACTCGAGGGTGACGGCTTTCATCAACCCATTCCAGTCAAAGGCTTCATTCAATGCGCCATCTGCTGCGAGCCGTACGCTGGTCTCCGACGGGCCATCAGTAAAGGCGTTGATGGTGTGCTTTTCTCTTGTGCCCTGAATGCGGGTGCTCAGGTTTTTGAGTTCGTTGCCCCCGCTGTTAAGAATGGCAACCTCGGCCTTGATATCACTGGGTTCCAGCCCTGCCTTTTTCGCGTCGACTTGTAAATCCGTATCGCGAAGCAGGATGTTGCCGGCCCTGAGTATTTTTGATTTGGCGTCAAGCTTGACCGAAGGGTTTTTGACCTCGCCGGTCAATCGAGCGTTACCGCTAATGTCACCCGCGACCGTAGGCACCAGCGTATGGATGGCCGGGAAATCAATAGTGGCATCCAGATCCAGCGTTTTTCCGACACTGCCGTTTGCTGCTAGTGAGTTGGGACCATTGTCCAGGCTAAGGCTTCTGACGAGCCAGGTGTCATCGCTGGTTTTTGCAGCCTCGGCATTGAGCTTGAAAGGAAACTCTCTGAGCGTGCCGTCGACTTGTGCGGTATCGATGCTCATTGCCCATTTGCCTTCCCCGGCGCTACCACGAACCTTGACCAGGCCGTTCAAGAACCCGTTCATCGCATCCCATTGCGCTCCCGGGTTGATTTCCTTGAAAATCATGTCGCTGACCCAGTTGACGCCGTTAGTCCAGTTCGCAGCCACCGAGCCGGTGGCAAAACCTTCGAGTAACAGTAGATCGATTCGCGGTACCAGTAGTCGCTGACTGTTGACCTTGCCATCGATGTTGATTGTGGTTGGGGGGATTTGATCGCCACCGATGCTGGCGGTATGGCGCAGCAGGTAATCATCGAGATTACCAATGAGCTTCAAATTACCGTCGTTGGAAGCAACTGTCGCTTTCGTATCCAGTGGCCAACCCAATTGTTCCCAGGTGGCGTTCAGACGCAGCGGGATTTTCGGCTCCAGCGGCTGCACATCTGCATTCAGAACAATCTCTACCGCATCACTCGTTACTGCCCGTACTTTCAGATTGCGTAGCGTGTTGTCCAGCGTGGCTTTAACACCGACATCGTAGTCTTCCAGAACATTTTCCGCGGTCAGGCCTAAGGTAAAGTCGAGTGGGTAATCATCTTCGAGACTGATATCACCGGCGAGCGTCAGTGTGTAATTCCGGAATTTGGCGTTGAATGTGGCAATGGCGATATCGGTGCCGTTGGCTTCAGCCTTCAGCGTGATATTTTCTATCTCAATAGGGTCCGCGCCACTATCGTTGGCCAGTATCAAACGGCCAATGGAGATCTCTTCCGATTTGAAACGCAGCGGCAGTGCAACACGCGGGAGTTTGATACTGGTGCTGGTCTTCTCGGTTTTCTCCGGCTGACTGCGTGTGGTGATTTTGACCTGATCGATATCGAGATTCTGCAGGCAGAAGGTGGTTTTCAGCAGGCAGCTTGAACTCCATTTCGACTCGATACCCTTGGCTTGAATACTGAGATTGTCATCTTCCCAGGCAACTTCGTCTGTCGCTATGCCCTGGGTGAGATCCCCTTCGGTAGGGGCCAGGGTCAGCCGCTCATCAAAGTTGTGCAGTTTGTCGGTTGTCCATGCAAAACCGGTGCGTGTGCCCAACAGAAAAAAGGTTGATCCGATCAGAATGACAAACAGCAGCAGGATCAGAATCAGAAAGTAGAGTAACGACTTTTTCAGCACGACAGCAGTCCTGTCATGCCATGCCGCTTTCCCGCATTAGGCCCGGCCATAAGTCCGGACGTCTCATAACTCTGTCCCGTCATAAGTCAGGACCCAGGGACAAATGCAGCTCAAAGGGCCGGTCTTCTTCACTGATCCCGAAGGCAAAATCCACTCTGAACGGGCCGACAGGGGAATACCAGCGGATGCCGAAGCCTGCACCGACGCTGTAGGCCTGATCAAAGTTATTGAATGAGCGACCTGCGTCTGCGAATAAAGCCAGCGCCCACAGGCTTTTGAAACGGTAGCTGTATTCTATGCTTGAGACTTCCTTGTATCTCCCGCCAATCGGTTCTCCATCAATGTTGACCGGAGAAATACCTCGGAACGGAAAGCCACGTATTGTTCTGTCGCCACCGACAAAAAAGCGTTGTGATGCCGGCACCCGGTCAAAGTCATTGGTACTGATTGCTCCGTATTGCGCTGACAGAATGATGGTGTTGCGTTTGCCGAAGCTTTTCAGATATTTCAAATTAAGTACTGACTTGTAGAAGTCGATGTCCGATAGTAATTCACGGGAGCCATATAAAAATTGTGTGTTGACATTGTATCCGCTGGTCGGAAACGGGAACCCTTTGCTTTTACTCTTCTGATAGCTGAACCCGGGCAGTAGCAAACGAACCTCATCAGTCTCGCCGGCTATTTCATATCGTTCCTGCTCCCAACGCAGGAACAGGCTCTCGGTCCAGTCCCGTTTGGTTCGCTTGACGCGTTGTACCTTGACAGTGGCGAGCAGGCTTTTCTGTTCGTCTGTTTCCTCGTTTAACACGCCGGTTTCAAACGCCCAATAGTTGAACAACGGATCTTTACTGCGAGGGATGCGGTATTGCAGACCCAGTTTCTGATTGATCGCTGACGCCCCGATTTCGGCATCAAACGAATGACCTGCCTTGTTGACCAGGGGTTTGTGCCAAGTCAGTTTGCCACGCCACTCTGTGTCGGTGGCGAAGCCAAGTCCGATACCGATCTGGTTCTTTTCCTTTTTTTCCACTTCGATTGTGATGGGCACCTGTTCGCCATAAAGGTCGCCCCGAAGCGGGATCACCTTAACCTTGCTGAAAAAGCCTGTGTTCTGCATCTGTTGAGTTAATGCTGCCAGCTGACTTGATTCGTATGGGTCTCCATATTCAAACGGCACATAGCGCCGCAGAAACTCATCACTGAAATAGTCTGATCTGAATTCAACGGTCGCGAAGCTGTAGCGCGATCCACTCTCGGCGATAAGAGTAATCTCGGCAGTCTGTTTTTCCTTACTGACCCGGACTGTGGTGGTGGTAAATTCAAAATCAAAATAACCACGATCCTGCGCCTTGTCGAACAGCACATCTTTTGTGCCTTCATAGTCGGCATGGGTGAAGACCGCATTTTGACGAATAGGGATATTGGCGATGACGGGCATATAACCACCATCGGTCTGGGCGTCGCCGATAATGCTGATAATCAATTTGGAAATTTTTACTGGCTCGCCTGCTTCGACAGAAACAGTAATTTCTGACCCATCCTGCCCAGCCCGGCTTATCGTGAAGGTGCTGTTGTAGAAACCGACCGATTGCATCACCCGGGTGGCTCTAGCGGGAATTTCGTCGATAAACTCCTTGATAGCCTCTTCGCTGCTGTCCTCCGGTTGCTCGATGGTGACCCGCATTTTTTCAATCAGGTCTTTGCCGATCCCCTCAATGCGCAGTTCCACAGCACCCGCAAGGGACGATGTCAGCAATAACAGCATCAAGCAGATGAGGCGACAGACTGCCTTGATTGATCCG
>CALFCE010000114.1 GCA_937951215.1 uncultured Granulosicoccaceae bacterium | reverse complement strand
CATTCGGCGTCAATGTAATAGCGTATGACCCTTTTTTACCCGAAAAAGTCGCAGAGGACATTGGTGTCACACTTGTTTCAAAAGAAAAACTGCTTGCTCGCTCTGATTACATCCTGATGCAAGCTCCAATGACCCCAGACACACATCACTTTTTATCTCACAGCGAATTCAGCGCGATGAAAGCGGGCGTTATCGTAATCAATACTGGTCGTGGACCTACGATTGACAATGAAGCATTACACCTGGCTTTGACAACAGGTCACGTTGCAGCGGCTGCATTGGATGATCCGGAAGAAGAACCGGCAAAACTCGCTCAGTGGTCGCCAGCGGATAATCCACTATTTAATTTATCCAATGTTCTCATAACGCCTCACGCGGCTTACTACTCTGAAGAATCAATACGCACTGCACGGGAAAACGCTGCAATGGAGGTAGCGCGAGTTCTCACCAACCAGAAACCCGAATTTCCAGTAAACGACTTATCACAAATCGACTTAAAACAACGACCAGGAAACCAGCATGTTAAAGGTATATAACGACTTTAAACGAGACCCTGAGCTTCTCGCCAAATTTGACAAGGTACTTGAGTGTTTTTCTGCAACAGCAGTTTTTGCAGATGTTCAATATCGGATGGGTGTTATGGATGCCGGAATAAAGCCAGCCTTCCGTGCCAAGGTTACCGGGCAGGCAATTACGGTCCAGCTCTCGAAGGGAGACCTGGTTGATCCTTTAAAGGCACTTGAGATGGGGCAGGAGGGAGATGTTATTGTCGTCGATGCTGGTGGTGACCCCAACACTTCCGTCTGCGGAGGATTGATGGGAGGGCTTGCGCAAAACCGTGGAATACGAGCGATGATCGTAGACGGTGCTGGACGCGATACTGACGAGCTGGAAGATATAAATTGGCCGATCTGGACCCGCGCTATTACACCACGAGGCACTCACACCATGTTTTCGGGCCGCAAAGAGGAACTGTCGATTAATGTGCCCATACAATGCGGCAGCGTAATCGTGAATCCCGGAGATTTTATCGTTGCGGATCTGATGGGTGTGACAGTCATACCTCTGGAAAACGCAGCTGAGGTGGTCAGGCTCGCACAGGAACAGGCCGATCGCGAGGAAGAAACCCGCAAGTGGGTTGCTGATGGTAAAACAGTCGAAGACCTGTTGAATGAATTCGGGCGAATCTGAACCCTCCCTCATTGGCATCGACTGGGGCACATCCTCACTGCGCGCCTACCTGGTTGGCGCGCAGGGCGAGCTGCTCGATCGCAGCGATGCAGCAGATGGGATCATGCAAGTGCCGGACAAGGACTTTGAAGCTGTGCTTGTCCGCGTGCTTGAACCATGGAAACTCGACAGGAACATTCCGGTGATCAAATCCGGAATGATAACGAGCCGCGACGGTTGGTTGGAAACACCCTAACGACAGATCACAAAGGTGTTCCCGATGTGATACGTGTCATTCAACCCACCTTTTATCCAGCCCGATACTTAATTTTCCGAATACAGTTATGAACCCGTATCTATTTCAACGCTATCCCGCAGTTGCCGATTTGCAAGGTCGTGCAAAACGTCGACTACCGTACTTCAGCTGGGAATATCTCGACAGTGGTACGGGCAAGGAACACTGCATCTCTCGCAATGAAGAGGCTTTACGGGAAATTACGTTTCTACCGCGACTCATGCAGGGTAAAAGGCGAGCCACACTAGATACCGAATTATTCGGAACAACATACAAGACTCCGTTTGGTATTGCCCCGGTAGGGCTTACCGGACTCATGTGGCCGGGCATCGAAAAAATGCTGGCGAAAACAGCAGCAACATATAGTCTGCCATACTGTTTGAGCACGGTAGCAACCGAAACACCTGAAGTCATCGGTCCAATTGTTGATGGCAAGGGTTGGTTTCAATTATACCCGCCAGAAGATCATGGGATACGACATGATTTGCTGGCAAGATTCAAAGCGTCCGGTTTTACAACGCTCGTGATAACCGCAGATACTCCGGTACAAAGCCAACGAGAAAGGCAGAAACGGGCAGGTGTTTCCGTGCCACCGAAACGAAGTATCAAAACCTATCTGAGCGCAGCGATGTGTCCTGCCTGGTCTCACGCTACACTACAACATGGTATGCCCAGATTTCGTACCATGGAGAAATACGTCGATGCGACTGACATTGCAGAGATCGGAGCGTACATGAACGCCAACATGGGAAGCCTTGACTGGGACTACATTGCAGAAACACGCAAAGAGTGGGATGGCCCCATGTTGATTAAAGGCATTCTGAGCCCCAGTGATGCGAGGCAATCCATTGAGTGCGGTGCAAACGGCGTTATCGTGTCGAATCATGGTGGCCGGCAATTTGACGGTGCACCAGCCGCGATCAATGCGCTTCCAGATGTAGTTGAAGAGATTGCAGGCGAGGGCAAGGTACTTTTTGATAGCGGTATCCGCGGTGGACTCGATATTTGCCGAGCGCTCGCATTGGGAGCAGATTTTGTGCTTTTGGGCCGCGCTTTTATATACGGTGCCGTGGCACTAGGCCAGCAAGGTAGCGATCATGTTGCGGAGCTGTTGATTTCAGACCTTAATTCAAACCTTGCCAATCTCGGGTGCACCGATCTGACCCAGTTAGCAACTTATCTGCAGGAGCGGGGCAAATAATGTATTGATAATAAATGATATTCCGCTGTAGTCTTCAACTAATACGGTACTGGGCCATGTTCTGGCATCTGAAAATACAGAGTAAGATACAAAACCCGGCATCAAATACGACTATTCGAGATAACCCTTGTCTGATAAAAATCTATTTACCCCAACCCGATTGGGCCCACACACATTGAATCATCGTGTTGTACTTGCGCCACTGACACGTATGCGTGCGTTTGAGTCGGCAACACCCACTGAACTGATGGCTGAGTACTATGCCCAACGCGCATCCCCTGGCGGCTTGTTAATCTCGGAAGCGACCGTTATCTCGCCATTGGGTTTTCCACATCACAACGTCCCGGCTGTGTATACCGACAAACAGGTTGAGGCGTGGAGATTAACTACAGATGCAGTGCATGCGAAGGGGGGGATAATCTACTTGCAACTCTGGCATGGTGGACGAGCGTCACACCGTAAGCTGCAACCAGATGAAGCTCTGCCAGTTGCACCAAGCGCTATCATTCCGGAGGGTGGTGGCTCGATGTTACCAGACGGTACACGCGCCCCCTTCGAGACGCCTCGCGAGATGTCCCTGGACGAAGTACACTCAACCATTAAGGATTTTGCCAGCGCTGCAACATTGGCGATGAGTGCAGGCTTCGATGGGGTGGAGGTGCACGGTGCAAACGGCTACCTGCCAGATCAGTTTTTACAGGATGGCTCAAATCATCGTACGGACGCCTACGGTGGTTCTGTTGAAAACAGAGCTCGCTTTTTACTCGAAGTCGTTGAGGCCGTAAGTACCCAAATCGGTGCTGATCGGGTAGGTGTACGAATCAGTCCCAACAATCCATTTAACGGAATTTCCGACTCTGACCCGACTACAACATTTAGCTACCTCACACGTGAATTAAATAGCCGTGATATTGGCTACCTGCACGTTATCGAACCGCGAGTCCGCGGCAATGAAGATTTTGAACCGGGTGCCGAGTCGGTGGCTTCACGAGAGCTCCGACCTCTGTTCGACCGAACACTGATATCCGCCGGTGGGTTTACCCGCGAATCCGGTAACGCACTTGTTGCTGAAGGAGTGGCTGACCTTATTGCTTATGGACGCCACTTTATATCTAACCCTGATCTACCAGAACGTTTTCGCCAAGGTATCGAATTAACACCGTATGATCGCTCAACATTTTACGGTGGTGACGGGCACGGCTACACCGATTACCCTTATGCCTCATAGCAGAGGTTGAAATCAAAGCGCAACCCGCAGCCGGTGGAGGAAAGATTGCGCTGCAGATGTGTTTGTATTCCTACATCGCGAGTTGGTAAATCTTACCCGTCGTACCATAGGGTCCATAGTTTTCGTTGGTCATCACATAGACTCGTTGATCGGAATCACGAATCAATGCAATAATTCGCGAATCAAGTTGGGAGATTTTAGCCATCTCCCATAGACCATCTGCTTTTTCTTTAGCAACAAACAGTTGTCCGGATGGTTCTTGAAAATTATAACTCCAGTCTGCTATGAGCAAGTGATCCGAGAACTTACCAAAACTTTCTCCTCTGAGCATTACAGCTCCTACGACGGCAGTACCAACTCCAGCAAGTGCGACTCGACTGCCTTCACGGTGCACGCTCATATTGGGATACTCAACGATTGGATCAATTACCGGATTGGTTGACCCGACATCGTCACTTTGCGTACAAGTTTTGGGTGGGTCAAGTGGTCGCATGCGATCAAAACAATGTGTGCCCTCTTTAACAGGCCAGCCGTAGTTTCCAGCCCCCTTCACCTGATAAATTGCCTCCCACAAGGTCTCGGCCACTGCAGTAATATAGAAAGTGGCAGAGTCGTCACTGTCAAAGCTCAGCCGATACGGGTTACGAAATCCCCATGCATAGATTTCGTGTCTTGCCTGAGAATCCAGCAGTGGATTATCAGCCGGAATGGCATAGCCCGGTAAACCTCTGTCCACGTCAATTCGCAGGATTTTCCCGTAGAGCGATTGCAGATCCTGCGCGGTTGAGTCCCACCACAATCGATTTTCAGGCACGCTGTAGGCATCATTCAGTGTTTGTGGACCCACACCGTGAATTCCGCCGCCGTCACCAAATCCTATGTATAAATAACCATCCGGACCAAACGCCAGTGCGCCACCATTGTGCTTGCGGCTCGGCCAGTGTTGGCTTATCAGGATACGCTCGCTTGCCGCATCGATCTGATCAGGATTATCACTGTCAATCGTGAACTCTGAAACAATTCGCGTATGACTCCAGTTCGCTGGAGCATCGTCGGTAAGTGGCGCGGTATAGGTAACAAAAAAGCGTCCGTTACGCGCGAATTCAGGATGGATTGCCATCCCCAACAAACCCCTTTCTTCGAAATCCTGGCGTAAAGGCAACAGTCTGTCGGTCAGATCAAGAAATGGTTTATCACCCAGTTTATTGTCGACACCTAGCACATGCACTATACCGGCTTGATCCAGAATCAAACGTCTACCACTGTTATCCGGCAGCGTCGCTACGTCAATCGGGGCTACCAGATTCTCGACAATCAACTCGGGTTCCAGTGCTGCATGAGAAACCGTGCTCAGTAAACTACTAAGCAAGAGAGTAGTCAGGGTATAAATAATAGTTTTCATGGTTCTCGCATTTACAATTGATTCGCGATTTCGCAGCGATGATTTAGGGAAATAGTTCTGGGAGAAAGAACACGACAGGGCAGGTCCATGATGCATCTCATGGTGAACCTCCACGCCAGACTCGTTCAGCATCGTCCCATGCCTCTAGTGCCTGCAGGTCTGGCACCCAGGCAAGGCCCGTTTTACCATCCGAGGAACGTGCATCAGGGGATATCACTACATCAAGCAAGGCAGGCAGGTTTTTCAGTGCACGTTCAATGGCACCCGCTAGCTCATCTTGCTCCTCAACTCGTTCAGCATGTAACCCGAAGGCGCGGGCCATACCGGCATAATCCGATACTTGCAGTCGTGTTCCCACAATTTTTCCGTGGTTGTCGTTCTGGTCGTGCACCTCGATCTGCCAAGCGCCATTATTTGCCACTACGATGAGCACGGGTGCAGAGTGGCGAACAGCCGTATCGATTTCCATTGCATTAAAACCAAACGCACCGTCACCTGTCGCAACTATCACTTGCCTGCCGGGCAAGGCAAGACTGGCGGCAATTCCAAATGGTGTGCCAACACCAATACAGCCGAGTGATCCCGGGTCAAGATAAGTTTGTGATGACAGACCAATGCGTGCAAAACTCAGGAAATCACCACCATCCGCAACAACAACGGCATCCTCTTGCATTTGCTGCTGCAGTTCCGATAGCAGACGATTTGGATGTATTCTGCCCTCGGAATCCGGCTCTGCGCTAGCCATGCTCGATTTGAGTTTCTCGGCACGTTCAAGATGTTTGTTGCGCAGGCCCTTCGCCCAATCAGCGTCAACTTCCGATACACGATTACCAGCAGCCTCCGTTATAGCGGCCAGGGCCGCAGCGGGCTGTGCGAAGATTTCAACTTCTCCACGCCGGTTGTCTCGAACTTCACCGGGTGTATCGCCGATACGAATAAATCGCGCATCGCCGAAAATGGCAGGTGAACCAAAGGCCAGTTGAAAGTCCAGTCGCCTTCCGACGGTGACAACAACGTCTGCCTGTCCCATTACTGCGCCTCGCATGGCAGCAACAACGCTGGCATGACTATCAGGAATGAGCCCCTTGCTCTCACCGGTATCAAGGTAGACGGCACCCAGTTTATCAAGCAGTGCGGTTAACTCGGTTTGAGCTGTTTTTGCTCCTCGACCGGAAATAATCAATGGGCGTTTGGCAGACCACAAAACCTCCACGGCCTTATGTACGAGCTCGTTATCCGGACGCAAGGGCGGTACTGATTTTGGCAGAAAATACTCTGTCAGCTGTGTCGGTTCCGGCACCTCAGCACGCAATGTATCGGTCGGAAAATCAAGAAAAACCGGCCCAGGTTCTCCACCCTCACCAAATGCACGAGAGACAGCCTCATCTAATTCCTGTAACACCAGAGCAGGTTCTGAAAGTGTTCTGGAGTAGCGGGTGATCGGCCGGGCGATTTCTGTATGTGGCAGATCCTGCAGACTGCCGCGGTTACTTTGCGGGAGAGGAGGGCGGCCGCAGAGAACCAATAAGGGTGCACGTGCCACATGCGCATTGGCGATACCAGTCATTGCGTTCGTCATACCGGGGCCTGCAGTTACAAGTGCCACGCCAATGTTGTCAGTCAGCTCACCGTAGGCATGTGCCATATAGAGTGCTGCACGTTCATCCCTGACATCGACAATAGCAATGCCTTCCGCATCAGCCTGCATCCAGATAGGCATAATGTGCCCGCCGCACAACGCGAATATTCTTTCTACATTCCGGGCTTTGAGGAACCGGGCAACGACGGCGGCAACAGAGTTGGAGGTAAGTTTCGCTGACATGTGTCAGGACTCCTTTTGATCAGCTGAACCGGTTTCAGTGCGCTTAGCAAGAAGCATTCTTAACTCGCGGTGTAAAATTTTTCCTGTTGTATTGCGCGGCATTTCTTCGGCTGTAAGAAATACGATTTCGCGCGGGCGTTTATAACCGGCAAGCCTGGTTTTACTCCACTCGATTATCGCATCGCTACTGACATGGGCATCACCCTGTGTCACCACAGCAGCCGTGACACGTTCACCCCAGAGCTCGTCGCTCTGTCCGACAACGGCTACGTCACTTACCTGCGGATGCTCCCCAATTACAGCTTCCACTTCAGATGGGTAAATATTCTCCCCGCCAGAAATTATGACGTTCTTTTTCCGATCAATCAGGCGAATGAAACCATCCTCATCGCGCAGTGCGATATCCCCAACCGAGAGATAGTCCCCTCGGAACGCAGCCGCCGTGGCATCCTGTTGTCGCCAATAACCACTAAAGCAGTAAGGACCACAAGAGTAGAGCTCTCCTGGTGTCCCATCAGGCACTTCATCACCTAGCTCATCCAGCATTTTTATCGGTTGTGATCCTATAACTTCCCTACCAACAGTGCCCAGTTTGTCAAACTGCTGGTGTGGGTGCAGCATGGTCACCCAGCCCGCCTCAGTCGAACCGTATAACTCGAAAAATCCGGAGTTCGGAAACATCTCGATTACTCCACGCTTGGTATCGGGACGTGCCGGTGCCGACGATATCATCAGTTTCTCAACTCGCCTGTAGTCTCCCGAAATGTTCTCGCTACGTTGTGCCTCGAGCAACAGACTGTAGTGGGTTGGAACCAGAGAAGTAAATGTTGCTCCGGTTTCAGCAAATGTTCGCAGACACAGTGCGGGGTCAAAACTCGGACGGGAAAAAATGCTGACGGTGCCACCGCAATAAAGAAAGGCTGTGAAGAAGTTCAGCGAATTGGCATGGCACATGGGCATTACCAGCAAAGCGTCATCACGGCGGCCAAGCTGCAGCTCTACAGCGGTCATCAATGCCAGCATGCTCATACCACGGTGAGTGCGAACAGCGCCTTTCGGCTGACCTGTAGTACCGGAGGTATACATAATGCACCATGAGTCTTCTGCGTCGACAATAGTTGAACAGGTAGCCTCGCTTGATACGCAGAGTAGATCTTCGTAGCAACGATACCCGTTAGGTACACGGTCTGCCCCGATAACGATAAATCGCTCGAGTGGTATGTCTAGCTCATGACGAATATCTTCAATTACATCGATCAACGACTGCTCGACAATGATGGATGTGGCATCGCTGTGCTGCACAACATACCTGACTTCTGCACTGGTGAGCCGGAAATTGACAGGCACACCCACCAGGCCCGCCTTGGCTACCGCGGTATAAATTTCTGCCCACTCGAGCCGATTGTACGCAAGCACAGCAACACGCTGCCCCGGTAACATACCAAGGCCGAGCAGTGCGTTAGCCAAACGATTTGAGCGACTATTTAGTTGCGCATAGTTAAGTTCCCGCTGCAAATCGCGCGCAGCCATTTTTGTCGGCTGCATGCGGGCTTGTGCGGTTACCATCTGGCCAATGGTTAAGGGTTGAATGGTAGTCATATATCATTCAAGAGCTTTGGATAGCCGGTCACAGGCAAGCTCTATGTGATCACTCGCAAGTTGCTCAGCCAATGTAGAATCACCGTCGACCACAGCCTTCAGAATAGCGTCATGTTGATCCCAGATTGAAGGTGGGCGTTCTGCCTTTCGCAGTACGTCGCCCATTACCCGGCGAAGAAAACGCCAATGAATTTCCGCAGTATTTGCTATCAGAGGATTGCCGGAAATTTCATAGAAAAACGAATGAAGTGCAATGTCATGTTGAATCATTGTCTTCACTACATCATCGTTAACGGCCTTGCGTCCACGCCCAATAATGATTTCGCCTTTTTTTCTGACGTCTGCTGCCGCCAGGCTTTTCTGCGCTACCCGCTTCGCAGCCAGACTTACCGCCAGACAATCGAGCGATTTGCGAATCTCATAGTGCGAACGCATTTTGGAGAGATCCAGCTTCGAAACAGACAGACCACGACCGGTCGCCTCTTCCAGCAAGCCATCACCTTTTAATCTTGCCAAAGCCTGTTGAATTGGTTGGCGCGAAACCCCCAGTTGGGCTGCAAGATCTTCCTGTACAAGCTGAGTACCCGGTTGAAGTGAGCCATCGCAAATCTCGTCTAGCAACGCCTGGTAGACAAGCTCGGCTCTTCCCGGTTGAACGGCAATTTGTTTCATAGTATTCTGAACTCTGAATTCAGAATACTAATCAAAAAGCCGACATTCAGTCAAGGCTTTCAACAACTAATGGGGTCAGAGTAATAACTGCAATTAGTGGGGCCAGAGTAAAAACCTAATTGAGACAGGTCAGAACCGTTTATCACAGTTATTACTCTGCCCCCCTTAATTGGTTCAGATCTACTGAATTTGGTTTTTACTCTGACCCCAATCTTCGCTCGACCATACTGCACCCCGGTTCGGCCGCACCTCGAGCAGTCGGGGATGAACAGACACTGCTTTGGCAACAACGCATCTGGCAGGCGCTATAAACATGCCGGAAATAATCTCAAGACAATCAAATCAGGCGAAACCGACTCGCCGATTGCTGCAACTGGTGATTACCACCGCTGGTTTACTTTCGCTTTGGCAAATCATCGTGACTATCAGCGGCACACCGGCCTTTATTCTTCCGGCACCGTGGCAGGTCATCGAAATTTTGTTGTCTCAACCCGTTTATCTATTACAACACGCCTGGGTGACGCTGGTGGAAATTCTGGCAGGGCTCGCACTTGGTTGTGTGTTGGTTTTTTTCAGTGCGTGGACAATGACGGCTTTTCAAGGTGTTCGTCGCTGGGTGTTTCCGGTTCTGGTTATCAGCCAGGCCATACCGGTTTTTGCGCTGGCTCCGTTACTCACACTCTGGTTCGGCTATGGCATGGCGTCGAAGATCGCCATGGCAACCTTGATCATTTATTTTCCGGTGACGGCGGCCGCCTTTGACGGTTTACGCCATACCGGTCGCGATTGGCTGGATATTGCGCATACTATGCAGGCATAGCAGGCTGGCGATCATCCGCCACATCCGCTTACCGGCAGCACTTCCATCAATAGCATCGGGTATACGTGTTGCAACTTCTGCCGCGCCTATTGGCGCTATTGTGGGCGAATGGGTTGGCTCCAGCCAGTGCCTTGGTTTCGTGATGCTCAATGCCAACGGCCGTATGCAAACCGATTTGATGTTTGCTGCATTGTTTGTTCTGGCCATACTCGCCGTCAACTTGTATTGGCTGATCAATCACAGCCTTGATGCGCTGCTGTTCTGGCAAGCAGATTCCACTCTCTCTCACCAACCATCTTGAGGCTCCTATGGGACTATTTACTTTGATATTGCTTCTTGCTGCAAGCCAAACAGTCAGCGCAGCAGACAAGCTTACCGATCTACTTGACTGGTTTGTCAACCCGGATCATGCCCAGCTGGTGATAGCTGATGAGCTTGGATATTTCGCAGATGAAAATCTTGAAGTGGAAATGATCGAACCCGCGGACCCCAGTCTGCCTCCCAAGCTGGTTGCAGCAGGCAAGGCCGATATTGCTGTCTCCTACCAACCACAACTGCATGCGCAGGTTGATCAAGGTTTGCCCTTGACACGGTTCGGCACACTGATCTCGACACCGTTAAATTCCCTGGTTGTGCTGCAAGACGGCCCAATCAAATCGATCGCCGATCTAAAAGGTCGTAAAGTGGGTTTTTCAGTGGGCGGTTTTGAAGAAGTATTGCTGGGCACAATGCTCGATACGCACGGATTGTCGCTGGATGATGTTGAGCTGGTTAATGTCAATTTTTCACTGTCACCGTCGTTGATTACCGGCCAGGTTAGCGCCGTTATTGGAGCCTTCCGAAACTTCGAACTCAACCAGATGGACATTGAAGGTAAACCCGGTAAGGCATTTTACCCGGAAGAGGAGGGTGTACCGTCTTTCGATGAGCTGATTCTCGTCACCAAGAATGACAGGAGCAGCAACACTTCGCTTGGCCGCTTTCTCAATGACATTGAAAAAGCAACCACCTACATCTTCAATCACCCGGAGGAATCCTGGGAGTTGTTTAAAACAGTAACAAAGACACGCTGGACAATGAACTGAACAGACGCGCCTGGAAAGACACGCTACGTCGGTTTGCCTTGCGACCTGCTGCGCTGGATAACCGACGGTATAACAAGTTTGCCCGCTTTATGCAGGAAAAGAAAATGATCAGCAAAGTACCACCATTGAGTGAGTACGCGATTATGGTCGAATAGCTGCCTGCTTTTTGTGGATACTGCGGGATCGATATGAAAGTCGAGGTAGTCGGTGCGGGGGTTGCGGGGTTGCGGGCTTGTGTTGTGCGCTGCAACTGGTGCAACAAGGTATACACACAAGATAGGTTTGCGCAAGTCAGGGGATAGACGACAGCTGGTGGGCCGGGGGAATGCTGGCACCCTTTTGTGAAATGGAAAGCGCCGAGCCACTGATAGCCAAATTAGGTCATCAGAGTGTTGAATTCTGGAAAAAAGAACTCGAACTACAGCAGCCTGACGGGGTGATCAACAATGGTTCCATTGTGGTTGCGACCTCACGTGACCTGCCAGAACTAAAGCAGTTTGCTCAGAGAACCGAACACTGGCAATCATTCGATCAAGCTGCTGTCGAAACACTGGAACCTGATCTTGCTGAACGCTTTGACCGTGCCCTTTACTATCCGGAAGAAGCCCATCTGGACCCTCGCGCGGCGCTGCAGCACCTGCTATCGGTATTGGCAGTTGAGCAGGTTGAGATACAAACCGGCTCTCGGCTCGATAAACAGGTTCTGGAAAATGTTGACGACGTTGATTGGAGAATCGATTGCCGTGGCCTTGCCGCCAGTGATTCTCTGGACGATTTACGTGGGGTAAAAGGTGAGATGCTGCTACTTCATACACCCGATGTCTTATTGTCCAGGCCGGTTCGATTGCTACACCCACGCTACCCCTTGTACATCGTGCCGCGAGCCGATCAAATGTTTATGGTTGGGGCAACAATGTTGGAAAATGAAGATCGCAATCGAGCCACAGCGCGCTCAGTGATGGAACTGTTGTCCGCAGCTTTTACCGTGCATCCGGCGTTTGCAGAAGCCGCCATTGTAGAAATCGGCGTCGATGCTCGCCCGGCATTCATGGATAATCTGCCTCGTTTGCGTCGGCGTGGTAAAACTCTTTACGTCAATGGACTATTCCGGCACGGGTTTCTTTGCGGGCCTGCAATGGCCAGCAAAGCCGTTAATTTTATAGTCGATGGCACAGTAGACCCGGAGGTGATGGATGAAAATCAAGCTTAACGGGGTTGATATGGTGACACACTGCACCACACTCGAAGATCTGGTAATGGTCGAAAGTCATCAGCAAAATTCAGTAGCCACAGCGCTTAATGGAGAATTTGTCGCTATTAAAGATCGAGCTGATACGTTGCTGAGTGAAGGCGATGCGATAGAAATTATTGCACCGATGTCAGGGGGGTGAGCACATGCCGTTAGCGCTGTACGATTCAATCATTGAATCCCGATTGCTGCTTGGGACCGCGAGTTATCCATCACCCAAAATCATGCTGGATGCGGTTGAGGCTTCAGGCACCGAGATACTGACAGTATCGCTGCGGCGTGAATCCAGCACAGCCAAATCGGGACAGGCTTTTTGGTCTTTGATAGAACAATGCAACAAGAAAGTCCTGCCCAACACGGCAGGGTGCCGGACCGTCAAAGAGGCCGTCACCACAGCACAAATGGCCCGAGAGTTATTTCAGACCAACTGGATAAAGCTTGAAGTTATTCACGAGGATAATTCTTTGCAGCCCGATGTATTTGGTCTTGTAGAAGCATCTCGTATATTGGCAGAGGAGGGCTTTCAGGTGTTCCCTTACACTACCGATGATTTGAGCGTGGGTGAGAAGCTATTGCATGCCGGTTGCAAGGTGCTGATGCCATGGGGATCACCGATTGGCA
>CALFCE010000113.1 GCA_937951215.1 uncultured Granulosicoccaceae bacterium | reverse complement strand
CATCGACTCCGCCTGACGGGCCATCACTTGCGGACGTGACCAATAGACGCCGAATATTTGTGGAGTGGCATCTTGCAGGTCGCCAAAATAGTTATCCAGGCCGGCTTTCTCACGCGCGCAGTCAAAGTAGTTGTTTTCGTCAAGGTAAGCCCCCAGCTCATGGTTCCAGTCCTCAGCTTGCTGGCGGTCAAACACGTTCCGTACAATGATGCAGCCGCGTTTATGGATAGCATCAATATCCGACCGCGATACATCATTATTTTTTATCGCCGAAAAGTTGATTTCCGGGATTACGGATTCTGATCGTTGGTGTTTGTCGGTGATCTCCTCGATTTGCCGCCGCATGTGGTCTGTCACCACGGAAAACAGTTTCTGACTGTCAATACCGGAAGTCAGGTTTTTTTTTGCCTCAACAATAAAGGGTGCGGTATCAAAGATTTTTTCGTTCATGCCGGTTCTCACTGATGCCTGACTAACCCTTGTTTTCTTAAACAGGGTTGAAAGTTCGATTGATTTGTTCAAGAGTATCCAACGCGAACATTCGGTGGCAAGTACAAATTTCACCTTGGCTGGCGTTAACCTGTCACCGTTAACGTTCCCCCAGAGATTGCTTGCCAGTGGGCGAGCTGGGCCGTAAGGTTAAGTCACACTCTAATGGCAACGTTCAGGTAGATCAGGACAATGTTTGAAATTGACCCGTTAACGCCCACTATTGGTGCTGAATTGAAAGGGGTTAGTCTTTCGACCAATTCGTCACCCGAGTTGTTCGATGCAATCTATCAGGCCTTGCTCGATCACCAAGTGATTTTTATCCGTGATGCCGAAATTACGCCGGCAGCCCATCTGGCCTTTGCTCAGACCTTTGGTGAGCTCGATGCACCTCATCCCTTGTATCCCCATGTGGAAGGGTTCGAAAATATCATGTTGTTGCAAAATGATGGTAGCACGCCACCCGATACCAACAGTTGGCACACCGATCTTACTTTTAAAGCGGAGCAGCCTTTTGCGTCGGTACTGGTAGCCCGTCATGTGCCCGCCGTGGGTGGAGATACCATTTGGTCAAGTTGTTATGCCGCGTATGAGCGCCTGTCAGCTGGTATGAAAAGTGATTTGGCCGATCTGGTTGCTGTGCACGATATGGGGGATTTCAGAAATAATTTTGCCTTTGAGGCCAACGGTAAAACTGCTGTAGAGAGATTGGACGATGGTATGCAGCGCATGGGCCAATACCTGAGACCGCTAATCGGAACGCATCCGGTTACCGGACGCAAATTTCTGAACTTCAACGAGGCGTTTGTCAATCATATCGTCGGTATGACCACCAGCGAATCCAATGTGCTTAAAACGATGCTTGCCACCCATATGAACCAACCGGAAGACCAGGTTAGATGGCGCTGGTCAAACGGTGCACTGGCCATGTGGGATAACCGTGTGACCATGCACTACGCGGTAGCTGACTACTTGCCGGAGTTTCGCTCGATGAACCGGATTACGGTGGTCAGGGATCGGCGTCAATGACTAGCTTTCGGTCTCTGCCAGCCCACAGCCAGCAGCTTGCAGAGGTAGATTGCAACTCAGCGTCTGACCGGCTTCGAGACGAATTTCAATTAATTGATTCTGCGGGTTGGGAATTTCAAAGCCCTCAATGGCTGATGCCGAGTCGTCTTCGCTATGGCAGCTGACGGCCAGTGTATAGTCACCTGGCTCAAGGTATGAAAATATGTAGCTGTCACCTTCCAGATTGGATGACGCTGTCGGGGCAATGTTCTCCGGCAAGTCTTCACCTTCTTCTACAATAAAGTTATCAGTCAGCAGAGAATTATCCAGTCCATGCCCTGGATACAAATAGGCACTGCCTCGGGTACCGCCTGTATCGGTGGCAAGGCAGGATTGGTTTTCTTGCAGTAAGGCTTGAACAATTGAGCCTTGTAATGCTGCAGCTTCATCTACCGATACAATCCTGACACCACGAGGCTTTAGTATGTATCGGTCGGGGCCGGGATTATAGGTCATGGATTGGGCAAGGCCGAACTCAACAACCATACTCTGTTTGGAAAGAGGAGTTATGGTAAAGCCACCAAGCTTTAACTCATCGGAGGGTACCTTCAATTCCTTGTTACCTTCAGCGTCCACGACGTAACTGAGTGAAGTATCTTCATCGAGAATGTCGATAAGCATATTGGAATACTCACCTACTGGAAGTTCAACCGAGTCAACCACCAATCTGCTGTCCAGGCCTTGCACCTGCAATAAATCGATAGTGAAAGTGTCGAGATCGTTGGCACCTGTATCTGGATTTTTGAATTGATCGATAACAATATCTTCACCGTTACCCACGAAAGTGATTTTGTCGACCGTAATGACCACCTCTGATGCATTGTCAACAGGCGCATCTGAAAAACTCAGATCAATCTCACTGGATGTAACAGCGCCACCGGAACCTGATTCACTGCAAGCTAACAGCGTGGTCAGAAATGGAATAAACAGAAGGTTTGAGTAGTGTCGAAGTAGCATTGGATTCTCCCACTTTGGACATAGAGTCCGATCAGCGGAAGGCACGCAAAATTTATACCCGGTAAGTAAATCCCGACGGTGGGGCTGTGCTTACAGGCCCAATACCCGGGCCCAATACCGGGTCTATAGTAACCAAATAGCAATCAGAGCCAGAGCCGCAGGAACGGACTGAACAAACAGAATTTTTTTCGATGCTGTGAGTGCACCGTAAATGCCGGCCACGAAAACAAAGAGCAGAAAACAAATCGCCACATTTTTCTGCCAATGTATATCCGCTATCAATAAAGACCAGATCAATCCAGCAGCCAGAAATCCGTTATACAAGCCCTGATTTGCCGCCATACTTTTGGTCGGTTCAAACAGTGTTTTCGGAAAATCACTGAAAACTTTCGGGCCGCGTTCGACCCAGCGGAACATTTCGAACCACATGATGTAAATGTGGAGTAAAGCTATTGCAGCAACCAGTATTTTGGCAATCAACGCCATCGGAGTTCTCCTGAAAGTTAAATACCTTGTTGATTCATGCAGGCAGCAGATGCGCGCTGTCGCTATCCCAGCCAAGGTAAAATGCACCGCCTGCGGTATGATCAAGTGTTGACAGCTCACGTTCCTGCAATTGCACCTTCAATTCCGTACCACTGCTGCTCTCAAGAAACAAGGTGACTACCGAGCCGACAAATTCTTCCGATATCAAGGTGCATTCAACCGAGTTGGCTTTGTTCATCGGGGAACGTGATACTTCAACCAGATCCGCTGCAATAACGAAGGTGACGTCTTTGCCTTCAGCGGTGACTTTGTTGTGATCCGAGACTGTAAACTCGCCCAGCTCCGACTGAATGATCAGATTGGAATCTGATACTCCTGTGACCGTGCCGCTAATAATATTGTTACGACCGACAAATTCTGCAACAAACTGATTGGCAGGCTCGCGATAAATATCCCGCGGTTGCCCAATTTGCGCGATCTCGCCATTAGACATGATCACCACGCGATCTGCCATGGCAAAGGCTTCTGATTGTGAGTGGGTAACATAGACAAACGTGATACCCAGCTCGCGTTGTAACCGCGTCAACACGGATTGCATGCGGATAACCAGATGAGCATCGAGTGCTGACAAAGGTTCATCGAGTAACAGCAATCTTGGTTCGGTCACCAGTGACCTTGCCAGTGCAACACGTTGTCTTTGCCCGCCGGACAAGGTTTCGACATTGCGTTCGGCAAATTCGCCAACGCCGAGTCTTTCCAGCCAGTCCATGGCTTTCTTGCGGCGTGTTGCTGCATCCTGGTTGCGCATTTTCAAGCCGAACTCGACGTTCTCGCGAGCATTTAAAAAAGGAAATAGTGCCAGTGATTGCCATACCAGCGGGGTATCACGCTGGTGCGGGCTGACATTGTTCATTAACTGCCCGTCAATATGGATTTTACCTTCAGTCGGTTGATCAAGCCCTGCCAGCATGCGCAGGGTAGTGGTCTTGCCGCAACCTGACGGGCCCATAATCGCAATAAATTCACCCGCGTTGATGCTGAGATCCAGCTGTTGTACAGCAGTGAAATCGCCAAAGCGTTTAACAACACCATCAAAAGTGACCAGCGGCTGATTCATGAGAACGACTTGCCTGCTCGGAAAGTAAAAAAGATCTGCGCAACAATAACCAAAGTCATGGATACCAGAAAAACAAACGTGCCAATAGCGTTAACCTGTGGATCGATATTGCCCTGTACGATTTCCAGAATCAGTACCGGGACTGTTTTGTTCAGGCCGGAGACGAACCAGGAAATGGCAAATTCATCAAACGATACCGCTGCAGTTAAAAACAGTGCTGACACAATGGCCGGCTTGCAGAACGGTACAATAACCTCTCGCATCGTGCGCCATTCACTGGCCCCGAGATTCCAGGCAGCTGATTCGAGGTCCCGGTCCATTTGATTAAGACGCAACCTGATGATTGCCATCGCAAAGGGAGCAGTCAACACACTGTGTGCGATGATGATCGACCACAGTTGCCCGGAAGCGCCGATTTTCGAAAACCACGCCAGCATGGCCAGCGCCATAATGATGAGTGGAATAGTGGGTGGCAGCAGAACCAGGGCAAGATAGGCACTTTTAAACCGGAAGTTGTAACGGTAGTCCGTGTAGGCGGTACAAAACCCCAGCAGCGTTGCGATCAAGGCGGTGCAAACAGACACTATCAGGCTGTTGCGAACTGCAGTCCATACATCGGGATCATTCCAGATGGTTTGGTACCAGTGCAGTGTAAATGATTCCAGCGGGATGGTTGGGAAACGTGCCGAATTGAACGAAAAGACGACGCTGAACAATATAGGTGCAAAAATAAAAACAAATACCAGCACTACGTAGCCACGCAATGACCAGTCCAGCAAGCGCGAACCGATGGAGGTGCTTGTTGTCGATTGCTGCCCGCTCATCGGCTGGCCCGTTTGCGGTAGGCTAATGCCAGTGCTGCGAAAGCGATGCTTATCAAGGTCAACATCATCACAACCGCCACGACTGCAGCCCTTGGCCACTGCTGGCCGGATTTTGTGGTGTCGATAATCAATATCGGTAGCGTCGGTGGTTTTGATCCACCCAGATAATACGGGCTGACAAAATCACCGAACGACAGGATAAAACAGAATAGCGCGGCGACAATCAAGCCGGTTTTGGCCAGAGGCACAATCACCGCATAGATGGCACGTGCGGGCGAACAACCCAGGTTGTGCGCTGCCTGAACCAGATTGCGATCAATATTGGCCAGGGCAAACGTCTGCAACACTACTACCAGCGGCAGGGTCAGGGTCATGTACCCGACCAGGGTGCCGAATTTGGTATTGAGCATGGTGTAAGGCCCGAGCCCGATGTGGGCCAGCAACGCATTGACTACGCCACTTTCTGCAAGAATAACGTACCAGGAAAATATGCGGACCAGATAGCTGGTGAAAAACGGGATGATCAGGAAAAAAAGTGCCCAGCGTCTGACACTCGGCGAGACTTTGAAAGCCAAGGCGAACGAGGCTGGAAACGCCAGTAGCGACGTGACAGCCGTGGTCAGTGAGGCCAGCCAGAAAGTGAGTATATAACTGTCCCAGAAATAGCCACGGGTCAGCATTTTTTCCCAGTTTTTCAGTTCAAACGCCTCGACCATCCGATAGTTTTTTACCAGAAAGAACGACATTGCAATCATGAACAGCAACGGCCCCAAAAAGAAGAGCACCTGCCAGACAATGATAGGCATACGCCAGGTTGTGGCAAAGCCGCTGAAGTTAGTGCGGGCCATAGATCAGGGGTTGCTCATTAAGGAGACAAGCCAGGGGGCAACCGACGTCCATGTCGGTGAGCAGTTGCAATCGCTGTTGCAAACCTGCTGCTGATTGCAGAAGGACAATGATCAGGCGTTTTTGTACTCTGACCAGTAGTCGTTCCAATCTTCCAATGTTTGCTGTTGCGGGATATCACGGTAGTGGATGCGGCCTTCATTGATCAGTGCGATCGGGTCGTTGGCCATGCCTTCGATCTGATGTGAACGCATCGCTTCCTGCTTGTCGACTTCCTGCAGTTTTGCACGGCCTGCCTTGGTCACGCAGAAGCCCGGGTAGGCCGCCATTTGTGCAGACTTGACTTGACCTTCGGGGGACATCATGTACTGGATAAATTTCTTCACTTCGTCGGCTTTTTCGGAGCCCTTGCCGATGCTGTAACTCTCGGTGAACTGTATCCCGCCTTCTTTCGGAATAACCGAGGCGACCGGAGCGCCGTCCTTTTCCAGTACACCTGTGATCCAGTCACCGATACCGCACATGGCAAGCATCTCACCATTTTTCAGAGAATTGAAGGTACCGCCATAGTCAAAAAAGCCGCCAACCTGCGGACGCAGACTGGTGGTGGTTTCTTGTAGTTTTTTCCACTTGTCATCATCCAGATCCCACAACGAAGCGCCGTTTCCATCATACAAACTCATCATGCCGAGGTTGGGCAAATGCCAGTCAAAGTGGCCGACCTTGCCTTTCAGCTCCGGCTTCCAGAAACACTGGTAGCTGCTGGCTTCTTCAGCAGTAACAGCGGTAGTGTTATAGGAGACACCGAGATGTCCACCTCGCAGCATCATGGAGAACAGCTTGTCATCTTTCCAGTGACCCGGAAATTTGGTGAAGTCCTCATGCAGCATGTCGTCAAACGGATAATCAGCGGCGTTCATTTCCTCGATGTAGCCGGCAGCATTCAATTGCTGTACAAATTCCGCATCTGACAGGATCAGGTCATAGGTACCGGGAGGTGACTGCGCAATCAGGGCAAGCATGTTGTCGCCGCCTGCATAGTATTTTGGCTTGAATTTTACGTTGTTGGCAGCTTCATACTCAGCGACGACATCGGGTTCACCATGGCCGTACCAGGCCAGCATATTGATTTCGGTGACACTCGCCCAGGAACGACTGATATAAGGTGCTGATATGATCGCAGCTCCTGTGGCCTTCAGGACTTTGCGTCGCGCTGGCGACATTAGCTGGCTTTTTTTATCGTTCATGCTTATCTCCGATAGGTGGTGAGTCTGGCATCGAAGCGGTCGGGTGACACTGTCTGCCACTCCCCGGTTCGGTTTTTAATGAGTAGACAAGGTACTATAAAATCTTGAGCTGGATAAATCCACTGTAAACCGTCAGTGTGTCGGCTGTGCGCAGGCAAAGATTTTTGCAAACCAACCATAACGGGGTAACACGTTGAATAGAGCGCAGTTTCGCGAGCTTTTCCAATCCAGTCTGGCTAGTCGGCTGGTTGTGCTGCCGGTCATTCATGTGTTGGATAACGATCAGGCTGAACGTAATATCAGTTTGACGCAGGCAGCAGGTTGTCCGGGGGTATTCCTGATCAATCATGACTTTCCGCCAGAACAGTTCTTGCCCATTATTCGGCATTGTCGCGTTCAGTTTCCCGAATACTGGATCGGTGTAAACTTTTTGGCGGTGACAGGTAAGGATGCGTTTCCGGTTCTGGCCGAATTGGGCCGTGAAGGATGTCGTGTCGACGGTTACTGGGCAGACGATGCGCGCATTGATGAAACCGCATCGCTCGATGCCCAGCTGGAAGCTGAGGAAATTTCCGCTGTACGCCGCAGTTGTGGCTGGGAAGGCTTGTATATTGGAGGTACGGCGTTCAAGAAGCAACGTGAAGTCGATCCGAAAGACTATGCGGTCAGCGCTCAGCTTGCCTGCCACTTTATGGATGTTGTGACAACGTCCGGTATTGCCACTGGTCATTCAGCTGATATCGACAAGATGGTGACTTTCCGGGAGGCTTGCGGCGATGCACCGCTGGCGCTAGCTTCCGGGATTACCCCGGAGAACGTGTCCGAGTATCTTCCCTTTGTAGATGCCGTGCTGGTGGCAACAGGTATTAATGTCAAAGACGATTTCTATAACATCGATCCGGCCAGACTGGCCAAGTTGATGAAAGCCATTG
>CALFCE010000112.1 GCA_937951215.1 uncultured Granulosicoccaceae bacterium | reverse complement strand
CAGGCACGGCTATACGATGCATTGCTGGCAGGGTTTGTTGCCGGATCAGCACTGTTAAAACCGGGAGTCGCATTGAGTGACGTGCATGCAGCAACGCTGGCGGCTATCAGAGGTGCCGGGTTTCCGCGTTATAGCCGAGGTCATTTCGGCCATGGCCTGGGTGCAGGTCTGGGGAGTGAGCAGTGGCCGTTTATTGCTGCTGATAGCCCTGTTCTGTTTGAACCCGGGATGGTGGTTGCTTTTGAATGTCCATGGTATATCAACGGGCTCGGTGGGATGATTGTTGAGAACCAGGTTCTGATTACAAGTGACGGCCACGAAATGATGAATACCTTGCCGTTGCAGCTGGTAGAAATCAAAGCCTGACGGATCACTTACATTAGCTGCTCCGGCAGGAACAACGCAAGTTCCGGTAGCGCTGCCAGTATCGCAACCCCTGCCAGCAATATCAGCCAGTAAGGCACAGTTGCAAGTGCTGCCTCGCCCAGGGAAACCTCGTCTTTGGTTACCGATACCAACACTGACAGGTTTAAACCGACTGGCGGTGTTACCTGTCCGATCTCAATCATGATGGTGATGATGACTCCCAGCCAGATAACATCAAAACCAAGTCCGGACATCAACGGCACAACAATCGGTAGTGTCATGATCATCAGTGACAGCCCGTCGAAAAAACACCCAAGCAACAGATAAACTATCACCACGATCAGCAGGACTGTCCAGCGCCCGAGATTGGCTTCCCGTACCGTTTCGAGAATTTCCTGAGGCACCCCTAGCAGACTCACAGCCTGGGCCAGAATAGTGGCCCCCATAACGACAAAAGCGATTGACGCGTAGAGCAGAATCGCAAGGTAAAGACTCCTCGCCAGGGTTTTCAACGTCAATGTGCCCCAACTGAATCCCAATATAATAGTGGCAATCACGCCGACGCCTGCAGCTTCAGTGGGTGTGGCAAGGCCAAACGCAATCGAGCCCATAATTGCAAATATCAGCAATAAAAACGGCCAAAGGCTGGCGATGCCGAGAATAATGGTTGTTGCCGAGGCTGTGTTTTGCTCGCTTGGGTTCAATCCGGCTTGCATACGGCAACGCAGGAAAACATAGATCATGAAAAACACGGCGAACATCAGGCCTGGGATAATGCCAGCCAGAAACAGCTTGCCAATCGATGTTTCGGTCAGTGCCCCATAGATCAGCAGGGAAAGGCTTGGTGGTATTAACAGGCCCAGAGTTCCACCGCCGGCAAGGGAGCCGACAACCATATTGCGGTTGTAGCCACGTTGCTTCATTTCAGGATAGGCAACAGACCCTACCGCAGCAGCAGTTGACAGGCTGGAGCCACTAACCGCACCAAACAAAGTACAAACAGCGATATTGGTGTGCAGCAAACCCCCGGGGATAGACTGAAAAACGGGGGTTAAAGCGCTGTATATTCGATTGCTGAGACCGCTGCGCAGCATGATCTCACCCAGCATGATAAACAGAGGGATTGCGCTCAGGGTAAACGAGTTCAGCACATTCCAAACCGCATCGATCGCCACAAACGTCGAGCCGCCAGCGACAAATTGCAGAATGAGTAGCCCCGTTAGTCCGAGCGCGGCACCCAGCGCCAGTCCTGAACCTGCGAAGACAAGCAGGCCTCCCAGCAACATTCCCCAGAATCCGATCATGTGCGTTTCAGACTCAGCACCGGGGCTCGCTGGCAGCGGCGGTATCAGTTGCTGGCAGCACAAGATCTGCAACCCGGACTGCAAACGCGATAGCGGTAAGCATCATGGACAACGGTAGCAGTGCCATCCAGGGGTACATTAGCAAGCGGCCCACTTCCGTTTTAATAGAGCGGCTAAACGCAAATTCAAACCACGGAATACCGAGCCAGAAAAACCACAAGCTGAAAACGATACCAAACATGGCAGCGCCAAAGCCCGCCCAAAGTACCAATCGCTGCGGCAATGACGCTACCACGATTTGCACCCTGACGTGCTCGGCATTCAGGGTAACCAGTGGCAGTGCCAGAAAAAATGCTGCGGTCATCAACAAGCCGACCAGCTCCTCGGTAAACCGAAACGGCGCATTGGCGGCATGTCTCATGACCACACTGGTGCCCACCAACCCGACGATGCTGACGCCGGCCACAGTCGCAAGTACAGCAAGTGCGGTGAAGAGAGTACGCAACCCGGATTCGAATTGACGCACTCTCAATGACAGGCTTTGCATTGCTTCAAGCTGTTTCGTTAGCGACCCAGAACATCCAGTATGCGTTGGCGATGAGCCATGGCATTACCGCCGGCTTCTTCAGCGAGTTCTGCCCAGGTTGCCGAGGCAGCTTCAAGAAAGGCGCTGCGGTCTTCATCGGAAAAGTCATCCAGAAATTCCACACCCTGTTCAGCCAACTTGGCACGTGCGTCGGCTTCCTTCTCTTCAGCGGCATCATATTGATTGGTGCGTTCCCAGACATTGGCAGCAGCGGTCGATACAGCTTGTTGTTCTTCTTCGGTTAGCGAGTCCCAGGCTTTCTGGTTTGCACCGAGTACATAGGGTACGCCGGCAACCGGGTACAGATAAGAAGCGTACTTGGTGACTTCCTGCAGAGAAATAGTATGTGCAAACAAAGCAGGGTAAACCGCACAATCGACCACGCCGGTTTGCAGTGCAACATAAAGATCATTCTGTCCGACGATTTGTGCTGATACACCGAGCCGGGTAAAGGTTTCTACCTGATCATTACTCCAGACACGCAGTTTTCGGGTTTTAAGATCAGCCAGGCTTTTTACCGGCTCTTCACGACAGAAAATAGAGGCTTTCAACAGCGGGAGCGCCATAAAGCCTGTTGGTACGATGCCCCATTCAGCGAGCTCTTCAGCATAAACTTCCTGAATCTCTGGAAGCACTTTGATCAGTTCTTCCGAGCTGCCGACAGAACCCTGGATAAGTACAGCGTTCAGAGCAGGTGCATCACGTCCTAGATAGTTTGCCCAGACCAGCCCCATTTCGACCGCACCTTTTGGCAACCAGCGAGCAACATCATTGTTCTTGAGATTCAATGATCCACCATGGAACACTTTGATTTCCAGGCTGCCATTGGAAAGCTCGGCCACCTCAGCGGCGAACTGATCCAGCTGTTTTGATTCATTGCGACCTTCTGGCAGGCCGTTGTTGAACTTCCATTCTGCTGCAATGGCTTGAGTGCAGCCTAGTGCGATGGTGATCAGCACTGCCGAGACAAGAGTGGGTATGGGTGTTCTCATCGACGAATCCTTGGGTTTTGAGATTGACCACTGATCGTAACAACCGCCACTGACAGCGGCAACCGTACTATCTGCGTCGAGCGCTGCACCGCCCCAGGATGGAAGCTTGTTTTTTTCAGGTAAAACCGGTCCTCTGGGTGTTTTTACGCCTTGCGCGGTGCGGTCGGGGTGGAATACGCCCCATTTGGTCCGTCACGAGTTTCAATCCGACATTTTGTCCCACCTTTGCGAGTTGCCTAACCCTGCCTAACATTGGATACTCGAAACCATCGGAACAAAAGGATCTGACTCGTCATGTTTGGAAAAAAGCAGAAGCTCGGTTTGGTATCGCTGGTAGCAGCAGGGGTTGTGCTGGGTATGACCCATGCTCAGGGAACCGGCCTGACTTCGTGGAAGTCAGGGTTGAATCACGATCGTATCATTCAGATACAAAATGAGGGCGGTACTCGTGAAGCAGCAGACGGCGTAGAGATCGCCTACTACAGTAATTCATCTTTCAAAGTGACATCCCCACGTGGCATTTCCATTATTGTCGATCCATGGCGTAACGACCCATCTGGCGCATGGGGTTTGTGGTACCACGTTGAGTTTCCAGCAGCTGAGGTTGATATCGGTATGTCCACTCATGCCCACTTCGACCATGATGCACTGGATAAAATCGACGCCAATATGTTGCTGGATCGCATGGGCGGCAATTTCGAGCTGGGTGATGTCAAAATCACAGGGCTTGCCGACAAGCATCAGTGTGTCGCTCCGGGCTTGATTCCATGGACTGAAGCGGTAAAGCAGTTTGAAGGGCGGGACGACCCTTGTACGGATAATTTTCGCCACATGGACAACACCATGTATATCATCGAAACTGGCGGTATGCGATTGCTGATGTGGGGTGACAACCGGCCAGAGCCTGCGCCAGAACTTCTTGAGAAAATCGGTGATGTCGACGTGGTTTTTGTGCCGGTTGATGGTTCGAAACATATCCTCGATTACAAGCAGGCTGATGCGGTGGTTGCCATGACCAAGGCGAATATTGCGATACCGCACCACTACCTTGTGCCGGAAACCACTTATTACACCTCAACCTTGTTGCCGGCATCCGAGTGGGCCAAGACTCACGACAATACCTTTCTTGATTCACCTTCCGTGGTGATAACCAAGGCTGACCTTGAGGGAAAGGAAGGACATGTTTACTATTTTGGCTCCAACAATATGGTAACCGCCGGAAAGTAATCTCTGGCAGAGTTCTTTTTGCTGAATTCGTAGGCGGGCGCAATGTTTGATCGCGCCCGCTGGTTCCTGTTGTTCGCGTCGCTGCTATTCTCCAGCGCTGCGGTTGCACACTTCAAACTCAATCTCAATATCAGGGTTATTCACGTTGACCACCAATCGGATGGTCTTTATGTGTACATGCGGCTGCCGATGCCTTATCTGGTTGCAGACAAGGTGGGGGACCTGCAGTCGGATGGTTCCAGAACGCCCGCGCCCTATACCGTTAATGGTCTGGTTGATGGTGAATGGATGCATTACCTCGACTATTCGGCATGGGAAGCGGACCCCGCAGGCTTGGGTGAACTGGTAATCAGTGGCCACCAGTTTGTCGCGAAGGGCAGAAAGCTGATACCTCAGCTGAAGAACACCCGCGTGTATCGCGGCATATCCCAGCCACCATTTAGCACATTGAAAGAAGCCATCGCTGCATTTGAGTCCGATGCAGAACCACCAGTATCACCAGCGCCTTTTGTTGGTGATGTTGTTGTTGATGTGCTGATTCACTATCCCTCATCGAGGGCGATCAAATCCTACGCTATCTCGAGTTCTCTCGATCCCG
>CALFCE010000111.1 GCA_937951215.1 uncultured Granulosicoccaceae bacterium | reverse complement strand
AATCGAGAAATTGACGGGTAGTCGCATACAGCGCAGGACGACCGGGGACATCGCGATGTCCCACGACCTTGACCCATTCACGTTCCAGCAAGGTCTTGATGATGTTGGTGCTGACAGCAACCCCCCGGACTTCTTCGATCTCACCACGAGTGATCGGTTGCCGGTAGGCCACCAGAACCAGTGTTTCCAGTAATGCACGTGAATAACGCGGGCTCTTTTCCTGGAACAGGTTGGCTATCCAGGAATTCAGTTCCTTGCGTGACTGCAAGCGCCAGCCACTGGCCACCTCAACTAACTCTATACCTCGGTCTTCGTAGCTTTGTTGCAGCGACTGCAATGCTTCCTGCAGCTCGGGACGCGTGGGCTTTTCGTCCTCATGTTCAAACACTGATTCCAGCTGAGCCATGGACATTGGCCGTCCCGCGACCAACAGTGCGGCTTCGATGATGTTTTGCAATTGTGGCGGCAAGATTGGCATCAAGGTTTCCCGTGTTAGCGCTCGTTCTCGTTGTCTTCAGTCGGCCCAACACCGGTATTGATGTCGATATCAGGCTCAAAAGCATCATTCAACCGCCCGCTCTCATAGGCAGATTCGTCAGCTGCGACCGGGTTTTCAACGTCCTCAGCCGTAACATCTTGCTGATGCCGGACGCGCTCGACGTTCTCGTCGTCTCCTTCAAAACTGCGTGCCTTAAGGTAAATCGGGGCATAGGGTGCAGACTGGACGATGTCAATACTCGACTCTTTGCACAATTCGAGAATGGCGAGAAATGTCACCACGATCCCTTGCCTGCCCTCTTCCAGGTTGAAACAGGTGGAGAACTCGCAAAATTCGCCAATTCGCAGAACAGACAGGATATGTGTCATACGCTCACGCACCGTCAGGGTTTCGCGGGATATATTGTGATGCTGCGTGGCATGGGTACGCATCGCAACATCTTTGAAAGCCAGCAACAATTCTTTCAGCGTGACATCGGGCAGCGGCACATCGCGCTCAATTACCGGGGGTACGACGCTCAGCACATGGTGGTCACGTTCCAGCCTCGGAAGTTCGCTCAGATTCTGGCTGGCTTCCTTGAAGCGTTCATATTCCTGCAACCGGCGTATCAGTTCGGCACGCGGATCGTCATCTTCCTCGGAGTCGGTTTCGACCCGCGGCAGCAGCATACGCGATTTGATTTCAGCCAACATCGCTGCCATCAGGAGGTATTCAGCAGCCAGCTCGAATCGCATGTTTTCCATCATGCGAATATATTCCATGTATTGCTCTGTGATATGGGCAATCGGAATATTCAGGATATCCAGGTTCTGGCGCTTGATCAGATACAGCAGCAAATCCAGCGGGCCTTCAAAAGCCTCCAGAAAGACTTCCAGGGCATCCGGCGGGATGTAAAGGTCATGGGGTAGCTGGGTGACAGGCTCACCCCGCACTTTGGCCAGTGGCAACAGGCCGGATGCAGGAGAATCCATGGCGTTCGCAGCAATATCGGGCGTCATGCCGGGATCCGGATGGGGGGCCGCAGCGTTGTCGATGGGGAGTGCTTCGACCGGCGTGGTCCGAGGATCAGATTGGGGTTCAGGCACGGCATTTAGCTATCGTTCGCTGGTTCTTGTCATTATACCTGTGAAGCGGCTATAAACCTATTGATCTGCAAAGGAAACATCACCTTTCCCCTGCCGTGTGACCGTGATCGCACCGTCATCGTCCAGATGCAACACCGAAGTTGGGTCCAAGCCACAGTTTCCACCGTCAATCACCAAATCAACCTGTTTCTCCAGTAATTCACGTATTTCCAGAGGATCGGTTTCAGGGTGCTCACGGCCGGGCAGCAGCAGGGTACTGCTCATCATCGGTTCACCCAACGACGTCAGCAGGCTTTGACAGATAACGTTATCAGGCACACGTATGCCGATGGTTTTTCGCTTCGGGTTTTGCAATCGTCTTGGAACCTCATGCGTTGCTTTCAGCACAAACGTATAAGCGCCCGGTGTGAGCGATTTGAGCACCCGATACGTCGCGTTGCTCACTTTGGAATAAAGTGCGATTTCGGATAGATCACGGCAAACCAGTGTGAAATTGTGGCTCGAATCGGTCTGCCTGATACGGGCAATACGATCCATCGCCTTCTTGTTGCCAATATGACAGCCCAGCGCATAGCAGGAGTCGGTGGGGTAAACCACAACTCCACCCTGATTGATGATAGCTATCGCCTGACTGATCAATCTGGGTTGCGGGTTCTCCGCATGAATTTCAAAAAATTGACTCATCGGCGCTGGGCATAGCCGAGATTGACAGAGACTAGTTTAATTATAGTCTGTCCTCGACAGTTGTACTGGCATAGACGTACTGGCATTTCTCACATCGTCTCGGTTAAGCCGTCAATGGCCGTCGCGATGGCCGCGGAGTGGGATGAAAAGGGCCTGAGCCGACTCTGGCACAGTCAGAGGCGCCCAATTGAGGCTGTCGACAGCCTTGTGGCTGCCGGTATGATATCGTTAATGGTAATAAAAATGCATATTACAAGTCATCGGTAGCGTAATGAATTGTTAATCGGGCCAACTGCCCTCCGCTTACGTATCAATTATTGTTTAAGGAAATTACGAAACATGAAAACTTCAAACCGTCTTCTAACAGTTGCATTCGCCCTGTGCATCGGTTGCAGCACAGCGAGTCTGGCTCTGGATGAAGGGGTCAAGGCAACAGTCAATGGCAATCCGATAATGCAGTCCATGGTCGACTCGGTTGCTCAGCAGTTACAGGCCAACAATCAGGCAGCTGACGAGGCCCGAATCGTCGAAGAGCTTGTCAATCTGCAACTGCTGTCCGAGCTCGCCGAGAAAGAGGGCTTGCACAAGTCTGAAGAGATTGCCAACGTGCTGCAGCTGCAGCGCAACCGAATCCTGGCCAATAGCTACATGGCGGAATTATCCAAGGATATTTCCGTCTCCGATGAAGAAATTCAAGCCGAGTACGATATCCAGACGGCTCAAATGCAATCTCAGGAATACAACGCCAGCCATATCCTGTTGGAAAACGAAGAAGATGCCAAAGCCGTCATCGAAGAACTTGAAGGCGGTGCTGACTTCGCAGCACTTGCCAAGGAAAAGTCTACAGGTCCGAGTGGCCCAAACGGAGGTGAGTTGGGCTGGTTTAACGCAGAAACCATGGTGCCCGAGTTTGCTGATGCAGTGCGCGCAATGGAGGCCGGCGCAACCAGTGCGAGCCCGGTCAAAACCGAATTTGGCTGGCACGTTATAAAGTTGAATGAATCACGAGGCACTCAGGTTCCTGCGCTTGAGAACGTGAAGCCCCAAATTGAAAACGTTCTGATGCGGACCAAGCTTGCCGAAAAAATAACCGCTTTGCGCGACAAGGCAGAAATTGAATTGGCGGAATAATCCTGCTGCCAGTCAGCCCGGTCTGATATTTTTCCATCCGCTCACATGGGTACCCGCCTGCGCGGGTACGACTCAATTTTTTTCAGGACTGTAGTGTTAATAACCGGGCTGGCCACTGGTCAAAATCAAGATTCAATAAGGCGGCAATAAGATCGCTGAAAACAACATGGCCGGCCCAAGAAGGTCCGCCCAGGACGGTCCGCCAAGATCAGGCATGTTTGCGTGCAATCACCAGATCCATGACATTGGTTCCGGTCGGGCCTGTTGTAACCAGAGCATCTGTCGCTTGCAAATAGTTGCCGGCATCCGCTCTGGCCAGAAAATCGTTCACGTCCAACCCTAGAGTCAACCCCTTTGACACCGTGTCAGAATTCACCATCCCACCCGCATCCGCAGTAGGACCGTCACTACCGTCAGTGCCACAGCTCAACACGGTGATTCCCGGATGATCTGAAATACCCTGAGCCACTTTGAGTGCCAGATGCTGGTTACGCCCACCCCTGCCCGGTTGCGCTGGCAGATTCAGAGTCGATTCACCTCCCCAGATATAAACCCCGTTGCTGGCACTGGCTGATGTCAGAACACTGATGATTTGTGCCGAAATATCTTCCACATCGCCGTTCAGACTACCCTTTGCCTGCACCACGGTTTCTCCCGCCTGTTCTACCGCCTCGGCAGCCGCCTGGCAGGCGATGGCATTGGATGCAACGATACGGGATTTCAGACGGCGCAGATTCTCGATACTGGTTGATGACAAGGCCGGGGTCGCCGACTGGAATTGATTCAGCCAGTCAGGCAAGGATCTGGCAAGATCCGATTCCGGGTCAAGCGTGCGCTGACTTTCCACCAACAGGCCGGAGCCGATGTCCTCGAGGTTGTCGCCGGGTACATCCGATATCAGTAATTGCCTGACCGCGTACTGCCCCAGCCACGCAGCAAGCCGACCACCCTTGATACATGACACCGATTTTCTAATGATGTTCATCTCGATAATATCAAGACCATTGGACAGCATGTGTTCAGTCATGCGAGACAAATCAGATAGCTGCATTTCGGGTGGAAGTAGCTCAACCAACGACGAGGCGCCGCCGGAGATCAGGACCAGCAGCTCATCTTCAGACGGCACCCGCTGTAAAAATTCAACCAACAGCCGGCCTGCATCCAACGATGCCTGATCCGGCACCGGGTGTGCACTTTCAATGCACTGTAGCCTGCTATCGGCACTCAGTTGTGCATCACCATGCTGGTATTTTGTAATGACGAGACCTTGCTGCAAGCGCTGCCCAAGCACTTCCTGAGCACCAAGCGTCATGCCACTGGCAGCTTTTCCAATAGCCAGCAACCATACCCTGTCACCACCGGGTTCGCTCTGCAGTGCTCTTTTGACAGCAGCCTCGCCGCCAACTGCTGCTACAGCCTGATCAAAATAATGTAACAGCTCCACTGTGGTTGTTCCCCTTAACTTTATTCGAGGCCGCATCAAAATCGATCCTGCACGCAATCTCTGCGTAGCGATTCGCCCAGTTTGCTCATTTAGGCCAGTTTGCTCATTTAGCCCAGTTTGCTCATTTACTAGCGTGTGAACTCTGCTAATCGTTCGAACCGCGCCTTGATCTTGCGCACATGTGCTGGTTTTGAGATGGCTTCCGGTAATTTTGGACGCGCGGCTAGGCTAACAATGACTCAGTGCTTGTTCAAGATCGAACACAATATCATCAATATGCTCAAGACCAACTGCAATTCGAATCAGTCCTTGGTTGATTCCAGCCAACTTGCGATCCTCGTCCGACAAACGCCCGTGGGTTGTTGTTGAAGGGTGTGTAATGGTGGTTTTGGCATCCCCGAGATTCGCGGTGATTGACAGCATTTTTACCTGATCGATCAACTTCCATGCATTGGCTTGTCCACCTGAAACTTCAAAACTGACAACCCCGCCAAAACCGGACTGCTGACGTTTCGCCAACTCATGTTGCGGATGGTGCTCAAGGCCCGGATAGTAAACTCGATCAACTGCAGGCTGCTCCTCCAACCACCGCGCCAGACTCATCGCGCTGTCGGAATGTCGCTGCATGCGAAGCGACAGTGTTTCAAGCCCTTTGCTGAACACCCACGCGTTAAACGGGCTCATGGATGGCCCTGTACTGCGCATCACCGGTAGAAAAGCATCTTCCAGCAACGCTGCGGGTCCTGCCACCGCACCACCGATGCAGCGGCCCTGACCGTCAATGTACTTGGTCGCGGAGTGAATCACCAAATCAGCCCCGAACTGAGCCGGACGCTGCAGGGCCGGCGTGCAAAAACAGTTATCGACAGCCAATAAAATATTGTGCGAATGAGCAATGTCGGACAACGCAGACAGGTCAGCCAGCTCCGTCAACGGGTTGGTAGGGGTTTCAACGAAGAACATTTTTGTTGAAGGTTGGCACGCCGCTTTCCAGGCTGCGGTATCAGTCAGAGACACCCAGCTAACCTCTATTCCCATACGGGGCAGGATCTTGTCGAACAGACTGACAGTCGATCCAAACATGCTGCGTGAGGTAACTATATGATCACCCTGACGCAAGGTCGACATTACCGTGAGCATCACAGCCGCCATGCCGGACGAAGTACCTATACAGGCCTCGGTTTTTTCAAGCGCGGCCAGACGACGTTCAAAATGCGCGACAGTGGGATTGGAAAAACGTGAATAAATAAAACCCTCTTCGGTACCAGCAAACCGCGCTGCCGCTTCTGCAGCATTGGCAAACACAAAACTGGAAGTAGTGAAGATCGGCTCTGAGTGCTCGCCATAAGGCGTGCGCTCCAATCCTTCGCGGATGGCGATAGTATCAGCCTTGGGGGACTGGTCTGAACTGGTTTTCATTGGTGCTCTCTGTGTTTTTTTGAAGAGGCACCCGGAAATGCCGCTTTAGCTACATTTGTATTGCGCCTGCAAGCTGATGTTCAAATCGGCGCTGGGGAAACATTAACGCCAACCGGGTGTCAGGTCAACTCCACCAGGATGACAATGGCGTCCACTGTGAGAGCTCTGAAGGCCAGACTGACAACGACCAGCCCGGACATTTCCCAACCCACGCTGGGACAACCCGCGACGTCTACTATAATTTTGAGTAGTAGTTCACCTGTCACGGCAACCTCAAAGTGAAACAATCACCTGATAGCATCCATGTCGGTTCCACTCGCAACTGCCACAAGCAAATGTATTCACGCGATCAGCATGTTCTGACGTTGCTGGTTGCTATGTGGATCTTGCCATCAGCCTTGTTGGCGTCATCACAGCCGACATGGCCAACCGCGCCCGATAGCAACACCGTGGCGAGCTACATCCGGCAAACCAACATTCCTGTTCAAACCAGTCCCGCTCGCACTGGTCACAGACAAGCAGATCCCGGCCACCCAACCGACAAAGTCAATGCACCGCAGGTACGCTATACGCCGACACAACAATGTTTGCAAAGGATTGACCACGCGGCCGCTTTGTTCGGGCAACAGCAAACAGAGAAATCGCAGCAACAGATGCTGGCTCTGCAAACCAGTTGTGATGAGGTACCGCACCTTTGGCATAATCTCGCTGTTTTCGCAGCTCACGAGGGGCGCTGGGACTCCGCATCCCAGCTGCTGGAACAATCACTCGCGCTGGATAGTCGAGCGGCACACTCCTGGACTGCGTTAAAGTCCATCTATGGTTACAGAGCTGCACAAGCGTATCGCAAGGCATTGGGCAAGTCGCCGCTGGCCAATCTGGCCAAACCGGCACTTGAGCTGCAAACCTCTGAACTGACCAATCCGCATCTCGTTCCAGCAGTATCGGCAACAGTCGCAGACACCGGGTCTGTGCGCAGCCAACATTTGCAAAGCAGCGCAGGCACGGTGAGTGGCACGTTAACAGGCCATGAAGCAAATCGACTGGAAAACCCTGCGACGACAAAGCTGCAGTTGCATCAACACTTGTTCAGTTGGTGGAATGCACGCCTGGAGAATGATTTTAACGGCTGGGCCAGCAGCTATGACCTTGAGCGCATGGCTTCCCTGCGTCTCGCTGCTGCGCAATCACTCGCACCAACCTCTTCAGAGAGTTCGACAGCCCAACACTCGGTTTCAGCCCTTACAGACGCGCTATGGCATGCCGAAGCTTCACCGCCGTTATTACCCGCCTGGGAAAGCGTCAAGCTTCAGATCGAACTGACAACTGCGGACGCGGTTGCGATACTGACATTTCCGAAAGAAAACGTTCTACAGAAAAAACTGCTGCTTTTGCATCAACAGAACAGTGAATGGAAAATTTACCAAGAGCGGGATTTGTGACCGGGCTCATCGGTTTATCAGCCTTGCACACCAGAACAGGGCAACAGGACATTCCCCGTCTTTGCGTATTAGCAGCACGGCATCTGCGCCTGGTAACCGCTGGATGCGTCTTCACGATGCTGGCGTTTGCAGGGTCTGCGTTTGCAGTGCCCCATGTTCCCGCTTATTCATCAAAAGCCATTGAGCAGCCGATTGCCGAACTGTTGCAGTCACTTGCCGAGGGGGATCTGCATCAAGCGCTGATGCAAAGCGAACAGCTACTGGAACAATTTCCAGGCTACCGCCTGGGACAACTACTGCAGGCCGAAATACTCAACGCTTTTGCCACTGGTGAGATGTTGCTCACCTCTGATCAGGCATGGCCGGAAGAACTACTGCATCTTCAGCTGGAGGCAAACTGGCGCTTCCAGCAAGCGGCACTACCGGTTAGCCGATCTGTCACTAATCAGGATTCCCAAACGCTGACCACAGCCACTACTCCGGTTGCAAGACTCGGTCATAACTTCGAGCATCTGGTCGTTGTCAATTTGGTCCAATCAACCCTGCATCTCTTCGCAAACAGATTCGATGGCAGATTGGACCCGATCGCCAGCCACTACGTTTCCAGCGGCAGTGGTGGAGCCGGGAAATGGGCGGAAGGAGATTTGAAAACTCCGATTGGTGTATATCGGATGACAGGCTTTCGGGATGATCGCGATTTGCCAGAGCTCTATGGTGCTGGCGCATTTATGCTGGATTACCCCAACTCCATTGACCGAATCGAAGGTCGCAGGGGGTCAGGGATCTGGTTGCATGGGACACCCACCGGAGTATTGGCACGGGCGCCCTACTCGAGTGAGGGTTGTGTGGTCATGCCTAACGATCTGGTTCGCTCATTACACCGGCGTATTGATCCGGAACGCACATTGGTTATTCTTCAGCATTACGAAGATCCGCTTCACGCAAATTGGCAAACCTTTCCCGCCTTCGGCTCAGATAAGCAGGAGGACACTGGCTCGATAAAACTTGGCAGGAAAAAAACGGGCCAAACATCAGATCAGATAAGAAACCTGCTGCATCGCTACCTGTCAGAGCACCATCCGACCCTGGCAACTGCTGAACAGATAATTGAAAGCGGAGACCTAACTGTCCTCGACTACCCGGCAAACAACGGCAAACTCTCGGGCCCGGAAACGAAACATCGCCTGATGATGCTCTTTCCGCTGCCTGCCAAAGAGTCCGCCTCCAGACAGCATTCTCCCGACAGCCACGCTGACAAGCCGCTGTGGGTAACGCTGTTCTGGGATTACGAACCGCACTCAGACGATAAATTCGGCAACGAAACCGTGGCCATAAATCAATGGGAACTGGTTCACGCTTTGACAGAACCGTGACCACAATGAGATCGGCATAGAGAACATCTTGAAATGGTCCTTACAAGTTGTTGATTCTCCATCGATCTGATTCCCCTGGCCACTTAAGATTCGACGCTAGCCGCCGATTTCCTACCTAGTTGGTGCACATTTCCTCGCATCATAGTGCGGCCCCTGGTGGGTCTGGGATTTATGAAGTTCGCTAGTCAATGATTTTCAACAAATTATTTAAATCTGACGAGCCTAAAAAGCCGAGTCGCACTGGCCAGAAGTCCAAGGTCAGCGAACGGCAGCGCACGCAAACAACACGACGTCTCCGTGTAAAACTCCCGGTCGATGAGCTTCGCATTGGCATGTTTGTTGTCGAACTCGACAAGCCGTGGGAAGAATCCAGCTTTATGTTTCAGGGGCTGGAGATCAAAAGCAGCCAGGATATCCTCTCGTTACAGGAAGAATGCACCTTCGTTTATGTGGACTACGACGAGAAATCACTGAAAAAAAACGACAAGCCTGCACCGCGAGGCGTACCTGCCGGCAACACCGACGCGCTGGTCAGTGTTGAGCAAGAGTACTCGGCAGCAGCGAAAGTCCACAGTCTCGCCAGCGAGACTGTCGAAAATCTGTTTGAAGAAATCCGCCTTGGTGCGCAAATCGATGGTGGCAAGGTCAAGGCCGCTGTCGATGGCTGCGTTGACAGCATCCTGCGCAACCCTGACGCCTCGGTATGGCTTACCCGAATACAGGCGAAGGACGAAGGTACCGCACAACACTCACTGAATGTAGCCGCTCTCAGCATCGTTATGGGGAAAGCGATGGACCTGTCCACCAGAGAGCTGGAGGATGTCGGTGTCTGTGCGATGCTGCATGACGTTGGCAAAACCAGCTTGCCGACAGGGCTGCTGAATAAAACCGGCCCGTACACCGACGAAGAACGAGAGGAGATGAAAAAGCACTGCCGTGCCGGACGCGATATCTTGCTCTCCACAAAAAGCGTTATGTCCGGTGCCGCCGACGTTGCCCATTCTCACCATGAAAGACCAGACGGTAAGGGTTATCCGCGCGGTCTCACCGAAGAGAAAATTCCACGCTTCTCGAAAATGGTCGCCATAGCCGAAGCCTATGATGTAATCACAACCAAGCAAGCCTATCGCGAGGCCCTATCACCCTCCGACGCTTTGCAGGAACTGTACGCCAATCGTGGTACACAGTTTGACGAAGAAATGGTGATTAAATTCATCGACGCGGTTGGTATCTTTCCTCCAGGCAGTATTGTTGAGATGGTCAATGGTGAAATTGGTATCGTGCTATCCAATACCAATGACAAACTAAGACCAAAAATCATCATGATACTCGATGTCAACAAGGAAGCTTCCGAACAGCGAGTGGTGGATTTGTCACGAATGGATGTGGATAACAGCGGTGAGATCTACCAAATCAAGACAACCTTGTCAGATGGCAGTTACGGCATCAACGTAGAAGACTTCCAACGCGCCGGCTTGCGCATGGGTTAAAAAAACCGGGGGACAGAAAAAACCGGGGGACAGTATACCCATTAATATCGGGGGGAAACTGTTGAACAGTTTCCCCCCGATATTAATGGGTATACTGTCCCCC
>CALFCE010000110.1 GCA_937951215.1 uncultured Granulosicoccaceae bacterium | reverse complement strand
AGCTATTGTTGGTGGCGGCGTCATCGGTGGTGGGTGGGCTGCCCGTTTCCTGCTGCATGGGTGGGACGTTCGGGTTTTTGATCCTGATCCTGATGCTCCACGCAAAATATCCGAAGTCGTCGCCAATGCCCAGCGTTCTCTGCCGCTGCTCGCCGATGTCTCGATGCCAACCGTTGGAAACCTGGTTTTTTCCGATTCCATCGAGGATGCGGTAGCTGAGGCGGATTGGGTACAGGAAAGCGTACCCGAGCGACTGGAAATAAAACACCGAACCTTCGAGGCGATTTTTGCCGCTGCTCCACAGCACACCTTGATTGGCAGTTCTACATCGGGCTTCAAACCTTCCGAATTACAGCAGGGTGTGAAAGACCCCAGCCGCTTGATGGTCGCTCACCCCTTTAATCCGGTTTATCTGTTACCACTGGTGGAACTTGTGCCGGGCGATGCGGCGGTTGACGAGCGTACCTCCCAGGCTCGAGCACTGTTACGATCGATCGGTATGAAGCCTTTGCTGGTTCGCAAGGAAATCGATGCTCATCTGGCAGATCGCTTTCTGGAGGCAGTCTGGCGAGAGGGTTTATGGCTAATCAAAGACGAGATTGCCACTACCGAAGAAATAGATGATGCGATCAGGTTCGGTTTCGGTCTGCGCTGGGCGCAAATGGGATTGTTTGAAACCTACCGGATAGCCGGTGGTGAGGCGGGTATGGCGCATTTCATTGCCCAGTTTGGTCCTTGTCTCGAGTGGCCCTGGACCAAGCTGATGGATGTACCCGAGCTTGACCAGGCACTGATCGACAAGATCGCACAACAATCCGATGCCCAATCCGGACAATATTCGATTCGTGAGCTCGAGCGAATTCGAGACGATAATCTGGTGGGTATCATGCAAGCGCTAAAGCAGAACAACTTTGGTGCAGGCGAGGTGCTTAATCAGCATGATCGACAACTGGCCCGGTTGATTAATCACCCGGCAGGGCTGGATGATGACACCGAGTCGCTGCAATCGCATCTGCAACAGACTCTGGACGAGGGCAATGGCAGGCCTCTTTTTCTGCATCGCGGCCGCGTACTGCCGTCGTGGCTTGATTACAACCAACACATGACAGAAGCCAGATATTTCGCCGTGTGTAGCGAGGCCAATGCGATCCTGTTTGAGCAGCTTGGCCTGGGTAAATCGAATACCCTGGGCGGCACCGGCCACAGCTTTTACGCGGTTGAAACTCACATGCAGCATCAATCCGAGCTTAACGTCGGAGAAGCATGGCATACCGCAACCCAGGTCTTGTCATCTGATGACAAACGATTGCGACTGGTTCATTGCCTGTATGCCACGGAGGACGAGCGGCTTGCTGCCACCTGTGAGCAATTGTTCCTGCATATCGACACCAGACAAAAAGCCGCCTGTACATTTTCTGATCTCGCGGCACAACTGATTGCACTGCTCACACGAGCGCATGCCGGATTGCCTATCCCGGACGGTGTGGGCAGGCATGTCGGGCAGGAACGAAATTAATAATTCTGGAGGTAACGCGAGTGATCGATGATAACAACTGGCAACAGCTGGTCGATGGGCCACTTAAAACCCGTGTTGAGGGTGCCATCTTTGAACTGACCCTCGACAGACCAAAAGCCAATGCGATCGATCTGGCCACCAGCCGCCTGATGGGTGATTTGTTTATGCGGTTCCGTGATGACGACGCTTTACGGGTTGCCATTCTCAGAGCATCAGGTGAAAAGTTCTTTTGTCCCGGTTGGGATTTAAAGGCAGCAGCCGATGGTGATGAGGTCGATGGCGATTATGGTATCGGTGGTTTTGGTGGGTTGCAGGAACTCGGTAACATGAACAAGCCTGTTATTTGTGCTGTTAACGGCATCTGCTGTGGCGGCGGCCTGGAATTGGCCTTGTCGGCTGATCTCATTATTGCCACAGATAGCGCAACCTTTGCGTTACCGGAAATCCGTTCTGGCACTGTGGCCGATGCAGCATCGGTCAAACTCCCGAAACGCATCCCGTATCATGTCGCGATGGACTTGCTGCTAACCGGACGCTGGTTTGATGCGCAAGAGGCTTTGCAATGGGGCTTGTTACGTGAAGTCTGCAGTGCTGAAGAGCTGGATACCAAAACCTGGGAGCTGGCGACCCTGTTGGCGTCTGGTCCACCGCTGGTTATGGCGGCGATCAAAGAGGTCGTCAGAGAGTCGGAAGATCAGAAGTTTCAAGATGCATTAAATCGCATAACTAAAAGGCAGTTGGCAACTGTTGATCGCCTTTACTCGTCAGAGGATCAGCTGGAGGGAGCTAAAGCGTTTGCGGAGAAGCGTGATCCGGTCTGGAAGGGACGTTAGTACCCGGGTCGCTATTACAATGAGCCTGTGCGGGCACGTTAGCTTACTGACAGCGTGACTGGCTTGTATTATCCTGTACGAGGGTCGGGTGTAGTCCACCTCACAGGCATTGAATTCCCTTCTGAATTTTTCCTGCTGAATTTTCCTGCTCTCTGCCTGATCCCGTATCCATGAACCCAGGTTGCACCAAACATGGGCATGCCACCCGGCATAGCCCTCAGAGGATTTGAAAATGGCACTTACGATCAAGATAAATGGTGAGTCCCGAGAGATAGAGGCAGATTCAGATACGCCGCTACTCTGGGTGATTAGAGATGAACTCAATCTGACCGGAACCAAATTCGGTTGCGGCGTTGCAGCCTGCGGAGCCTGCACAGTGCATATCGACGGGCAACCCCGTCGCTCTTGCGTAACCCCTGTTAGCGTGGTCGGTGATGCAGAAATAACAACCATCGATTCCATAAACACCCCTGAAGCTGTTGCTGTACAAACTGCCTGGCAGGAACTTGATGTCGTGCAGTGCGGCTACTGCCAGTCAGGGCAAATCATGTCGGCTATTGGTCTCCTTAGCGAAAATAAAAAACCAAGTGATGGAGATATTGATACCTATATGGGTGGCAATGCCTGCCGATGTGCCACGTATCACCGCATACGCGCCGCGATCCATCGCGCTGCTGATATTCTGGAGGCGTAAGCGATGACTATTTCTGAAAAACTACCGATGCAGCGACGCGACTTTCTTAAATCATCCAGTGCGCTTGGCGTGGCATTGGTTGTCGGTTTCAATACCCGAGGTGTGCTTGCCTTGCAAGGCAGCGAGACTGCAACTGATTTCAATCCCTTTGTCAAAATCAATGCGGACGGCAGTGTCACGATCATCGCCAAGCACTTTGAAATGGGGCAGGGAACCAGTACCGGGCTTACCACACTGATTGCTGAAGAGCTGGATGTACCCTGGGATGATGTGTCGGTTGAATTCGCGCCGTCCAATAATGAACTTTACAAAAACCTGGCCTTCGGGTCTCAGGGTACCGGTGGCTCTTCTGCGATATCCAATTCATTTATCCAGTATCGTCAAGCGGGTGCAGCTGCGAAAGATTGTCTCGTACAAGCTGCGGCGAAACACTTTGATGTGAATGTGGCGGATGTGAAAATGAGTCAGGGGGTACTGACAAGTGGTGACAAAAAAGCCATGGTATCCGAGCTTGTTGAGGTTGCGGCAACGATGACACCGGCTGAAAAACCGGTTCTGAAAGAGGCGAGTCAATTCACCTTGATTGGCGCCGAGTCACTGCCTCGTAAAGACAGCAGCGACAAGACAACAGGCAAGGCGATGTTTGCCATGGACGTCAAAGTACCCAATATGTTGTACGTCACTGTTCTGAGGTCGCCCAAATTCGGCGGTCAGCTCAAGAGCTTTGATGCCTCGGCAGCATCCGATATCAATGGTTTTGTTGATGCCAAGGCTATGCCTAACGGGTCAGGTGTTGCAGTCTATGCCAAATCAACCTGGGCATCGGTCAAAGCCCGTCGTGCAATCAGTGCCGAGTGGGATGATGCAGCCGCTGAAAGCAGAGGCAGCGAGCAAATGCGTGCCGCTTACCAGGAATTACTCGCTGCTGATCCGGTCTACGACGCCAGTGGGACTGGTAAACACGCGGAGATCGCATCAGCCGCGGCCAGCGCCAAGGCCAGCGTATCTGCCGAGTTCGAGTTCCCGTTGCTGGCGCATGCGCCTATGGAACCGCTTAATTGCGTTATCGAACCTGCCGAGGACGGTGGAGTTCTGGTACATGATGGTTGTCAATTCCCGTCCATTACCCATCCAACTGTGGCTGCGGTTCTGCAGATTCCACCAGAGAAGGTTGCGATTAAGACCTACTATGCGGGTGGTTCCTTCGGACGTCGAGCCAATCCAACCTCCGATTACCATATGGAAGCGGCAATGGCTTATGCGCTGATGGGCGGCAGCCATGCGATCAAGTTGGTTTGGATGCGAGAGGATGATCTGGCAGGTGGCTACTATCGTCCGATGGCGGCACATAAAGCGACTATTGGCATCGGTGAAGATGGCAAAATCAGTGGCTGGGCGCACCAGACTGCGGCACAGTCCATCGCCAAGGGTACGCCTTTCGAGCAGATGCTGGTTCACAATGGTATCGATCACTTCTCGGTCGAGGGCATCGTCGATACGCCCTACAAAATCAATAATATGTCGGTTGGTCTGAGTGACTATGAGTCACCGATGCGAGTACTGTGGTGGCGTTCGGTCGGGCATACGCATACCGCTTATGCAATGGAAGTTCTGATGGATATGGCGGCTGAAGCCGCAGCTGCAGATCCGGTTGAATTCCGTCTGGCACATCTTGATATGGCCGACAAAGACAATGAGCGGCTCGCTGGCGTACTGAAACTGGCAGCCGAGAAGGCGGGTTGGGATGGCAAACAGATGGCTGGCAAGGGCCGAGGCGTTGCGGTCCACAAGTCGTTTAACTCCTTTGTAGCACTGGTTGCCGATGTATCTACAGATGCTGCCGGTGCGGTCTCGGTCGACAATATAACCTGTGCGGTGGATTGTGGATTGGCTGTTAATCCAGATGTGATTCGAGCGCAAATGGAAGGTAGTATCGGTTACGGATTGGGCGCGATTATGCGTAATGAGGTGACCCTGACCGATGGTGTCGTCGATCAGGCTAACTTTCCGCAATACGAGCCGCTGCGGATTACTGACATGCCAAACATCGATGTGCACATCGTTGCCTCTGCCGAGCCACCGACCGGTGTTGGCGAACCCGGTACCCCACCGACCGGCCCGGCTGTAGCAAACGCCATCTTTGCTGCCAATGGTATGCGGATTACAACGCTGCCCATGACACGAGGTGGAGTCAAGTTCGCCTAGCGCGATCGCAGCAGATGTTGTCTCCGGGTCAGCCATAGCCGCTGACCCGGCCCCCCAGATTCCGCGTATTCCTCGCGTCTCCCCTTATCCAGACGTGTCTCTGTGTATCCGGCCGTGCAGGCAAGCCGAAAGTGTCAATTAAACATGAACTCCAGTAACATGTGTGACCGAAAAACCCCGGTTGCCCTATCACGTCCAAGCAAACACTAAGTATGAGCGGAATCCAGCAAAAAATATCCGATATCCTGTCGTCTGCATTCACGACGGCGGTTGACAGCCTGGTTGCTGGCGGGGGCGTCGAGGAGGCGGCTGCCTCCGCGCTGGAGCAACCGATAGACCCTTTGGTGCAAGCGAGTCAACACGCCGATTTTCAAGCCAATGCAGCGATGAGTTTGTCAAAGCGGCTCAAACTGAAACCGCGGGATATAGCTGATGCCGTAGTGAGCGTGCTCGATACAGTCGATGCGATCGAGACTGCGGAAGTGGCGGGACCCGGATTTATCAATTTGACTCTGGCGTCTGACTATCTTGGCGAGTGCTTGTCGTCACTGCAGCAGGACGAGCGTTTGGGGGTTGTCAGCACGGCTGGCAAAACCATCGTTGTGGACTATTCAGCACCCAATGTCGCCAAGGAAATGCATGTCGGGCATTTGCGCTCCACCATCATTGGAGATGCTTGTGTCAGGTTGATGGAATGGATGGGGCACACCGTTTTACGGCGTAACCATATTGGTGACTGGGGTACGCCCTTCGGAATGTTGATTGAACATCTAACAGACATCGGTGAGGCTCAGGCAACTGAAGAGCTTTCGTTGGGTGATCTGAACACCTTCTACCGTGCAGCCCGAGAGAAGTTCGAGTCGTCTGAAGAGTTTCAGAACCGGGCACGGCAACGGGTGGTAGCACTGCAATCCGGTGACGAGGAAACCTTGCGGCTCTGGCAGTTGTTGATTAATCAATCGCAAAGTTATTTTGTCAGTGTTTACGAGAAGATGGATGTCAGGTTGGATGGCTCTGAGTTCTTTGGTGAAAGCTCTTATAACGATTTGCTGCAGCCAACCCTGGATGAACTTAAAGACAAAGGACTGGTGGAAAAAAATGACGGTGCCGAGTGTTTGTTTCCGCAGGGATTTGTCAATCGCGACAAACAACCCCTGCCGTTAATTGTCAAGAAAACCGATGGTGGTTTTGGCTATGCGGCAACTGATTTGGCGGCATTGAGAAACCGCATAGCCGACCTCAAGGCCGAGCGGTTACTGTATGTGGTCGGCACCCCACAGCAGCAGCATCTGGAAATGGTCTATGAGGCTGGCCGTATGGCGGGCTGGCTTGAGTCCCCGGTTACAGCAGAACATATCAATTTTGGTTCTGTACTGGGTGCAGATGGAAAAATGTTTAAAAGTCGCTCGGGGGATACCATCAAGCTCGCAAGTTTGCTGCAGGAAGCGGTTGATCGATCGACAGCGGTGATTGAAGAAAAAAATCCCGACCTTGATCAGCAGCAGCGTCAGGAAGTGGCAGAATCAGTGGGTATAGGTGCTATCAAGTATGCTGATCTGTCAACCGAGCGAACACGTGACTATGTTTTCGATTTTGACCAGATGCTTGCGCTTGAAGGTAACACCGCCCCTTATCTGCAATATGCCAATGCCCGGATTCAGTCGATATTGCGGCAAGCCCAATCCAATCAGGCCCAATCTAATCAGGGCCAGGCAAAAGAGCAGGGATCCATAAAAGTGGCGCATGTGGCCGAACAAGAGCTGGCTATTCTGCTTCTGAAGTTTCCGGATGTTATTGCTGAGGTCGCTGAGTCTCTACTATTTCACCGGCTTGCAGGCTATCTGTTCAGTGTCGCCACCGCCTATTCGAAGTTTTATTCTCAGTGCCCGGTGCTGAAAGCGGGTGATGAGTCTACCCGGCAAAGCCGTCTTGCATTGTGCGAATTAACTTCACGGGTTTTGTCTACCGGTTTGTCATTGCTTGGCATTCGTTCGCCAAATCGCATGTAAAGAACGCGCCCGGTCACATCAAATTTTTTCAAGTATCAACTGACCCACAATAGGTTTTCCATCAACAAAAGGGGAGTCACCGCTATCGCTGGTGACCTTTGTGATAGGTTCTCGGGGTTGAGTATCGTCGTTGGTAGACGTGTAGCCAGGTCCGCTATCGGTGCCAGAATCGTACAAATCCAGATCGACTGTCAATTGATCGATGAACTGTTGCCCATCGTGCAACATCAGATTGTGTACACCTACAAACCAGTCGGGGCTGGGTGCCAGCATACTGGTCAAAGTCAGCATCGGGTTGTTGATATTGATTTCGAACTCACTACTGCGAGAACCTGGTGACGTCGCGATGCTGCCTACGTTGACGGACTTGTCTGCATAGCCTGAGGCAATCGCCTCATCGACTTCACCCTGGAACAGTGATGTCGCTCCTGTTTCGGCCATCAGTTCAATGCCGTCGGTTGCCAGCTGCCCGGGTTCCCAGAAAATAACCTGCTCATTGTGTGTAGCGCCGGTTAGCGGAGAAAAGTGCGGGTTGAAAGGAAACTGCTGCGGATGGGTTTCGGCGCTCCACGAGGCTGTGAACGTAATTCGGTAGCGTGCATCGGTTTCGATATTGCCGCTTGTTTCTGTCGGGACCATACCAGTGACGGTCTCATCAGGTGACATACCTTCAGCCGGGGTAGCAGGTGGCGTCGGGGCACTGTCGTTGTCTGAGGCGTCGTCGCCGCTTCCGGAACTGGAACACCCGGCGAGTGTAAAACACAGGCCGATAGCGCATAGACTGGCAAGTAGTGCTGAATGTCTGGTTTTCTTGAGCGGGACAGCTTGTAAGGACTGGTTCATTGGGTTCTACCTTCTGATTTTGATCATTTTTAATGGCAAGACCAGACAACGCGGTCCTTGGCTCCTTCTTATAGACTATCCAGGCCGGCGAAAAGTTCAGATGCGCGAAAATTTTATGTGGACTTGTTCTCGTTAACGGGTAACCGGCAACAGGATAAAGCGGCGGTTGGCCTTGTCGAAGTGATTCACCCTGATATTGATGCGTTGGCCGACCTTCAGAACCGGATTGGAGCCGGCTTTGGGACCAGCAGATTCAGGCACCGCAGTCAGGCCATCAACCACATATTGGGTCTGGAAGTGCTCAGATAAGTCTGACAAATAGAGTTTTATATCGATTCCGAACCCATCGAGGCTGACATAGACTCGTCCGCGGCGGATGCCCATGATAGTGCCGGCTCGGGCTGGCCTTTGCTGCTCGCCCAGTGTCAGGTCATGATGCAGATAATCATCGATTGCAAACAACCTGAATTCCTGGTCAAGTTTTTTCTGCAGTTTTTTTGCCTGATTGGCTTTCTCGATGATGCTGCGACGAATCACCCTATCGCTGTCGGCTGATGACAACGCGTTTGGACTGGTAGTGACGTCAGACTGCAGATCAAGGCAATCCAGTAACTCTTTGTGAGTAAAGATACCCACCATTTCCCTCATTGGTGATGAGAAACGGGCGTAGACGTCCACACCCAGCGCATGATGCGGGCCTGGCTCAGCGGAAAAAAAAGAGGCACGGTTGGTGAGTAAGATCAGGCGTTCAATCGACTGCAGTATGGGAGCCAGAGCAGGTTGCTCGTGATCCACAATTGACGTGATGGTCTGCAGGTAATCGGCGAGTTGCGTTTCGCCATCCCAAATCCACACGGGATCAAGAGCGTGCAAGTGAGATAACTGTTCGATGTGCGTTTGCAGATCTTGCAGACGGGTCTCAAGAGGTGGGCTATGAATGCGAAAGATGGATTGCAACTCTTCGGAATTCTGGCTGTGCTGTTTGAGTAGCCGGGCACCTTCCATATTGCACATCAAGGAAACCTGCTCGTTGTATTGCTCGCTATCCAGCCTGTTACGCAAGCTGATCACAAAGCCTTTTTTGCGCATGCTTGCGGGTGAGGTTTGTGCAGCGACAGAGGGTGAGTTGGCAGCTTCTGCGGATGATTGCAGCAGGCCAACTGATGCTTCACTTCGATTGTATTCAACCACATTGCGCTTCTCGGCATGTTGCAGGCGACGCAATCCGGTTTCACGTAGTAGTCTTAAGGACTCGGCAAACGGTCTGCTACTGTAGGGGTGATGCGTAGCTCCGTTATCTGCATCATAGAATTGCTGAACCCCGGCATAGGACAATTTTGCCACGCTTTGAATTCGTGCTCTTTGGATCGTCGTGGAAATCAGCTCACCCTGCCTATCGATATCCATGACAAATACCACGGCTCTACGGACGACATTCGGGTTTAGTGAAACCAGGTCTTCCGATAGTTCACGCGGTAACATCGGAACTGATAACACAGGGGTATAGTAGGTCACCGCTCTTTTCATGGCTTCTTCAAAAAGTGCGGAACCGGGTCTGACGTAATACGATGCATCGGCTAACGCATAGAATACCTGCAAGCAGTCTTCGCGGCTGGAGCCGGGTTTCTCCAGACCGGTCTCAGGTGCCTCCGCATAGACAGCTTGATCCAGGTCTTTTGAATCTTCATTGTCGATCGTCACGAAAGGCAGATGTGTCAGGTCCTGCAGCGAAGGATCGTCCAAACCGGGATCCTCAAGCCAACCTCGCGCCTCGTGATAACAGTCTTGCGGATGGTGCGGGTTCAGACCCAGCTCTGCAAGTGTTTGGTACACGGTAGCGAGAGCGCTATCGGCCGATGCAAGGAATTGGAGGCTGTTACCGACGCTGACGCTGACGCTCACGCTGACAATGTCGCCTGCTTGCCATTGATCTGTTTGCTGCTGAGTGCTCAACTGTTGCGAAAGACTATCGTCAAACAGACCCTTGATCGTTTTTCCCGCTGCTCCGTCACTGCTGACTTTGCCTACCCAGTTTGCCATTAGGCTAGAATCCTCCCGGTGAAACCAATGTGAGAGAAGATACACGTCTGATATACTGACAACACTTTTGTTTTTCCATTTTCGGAGCAAATTATTGTGGCAATAAAAAGAATCAAATCAGGCGATCGCATGAGTCAGGCTGTGGTTCATGGCAACACAGTATACACAGCAGGGCAAGTGGCTCAGAATGCCGGCGGTGAATCGGTAACTGCCCAAACCAAAGATATTCTGGCGGCGATTGACGAGCTGCTGAGTGAGGCTGGAACTGACAAATCCAATCTCTTGTCGGCAACGATTTGGCTCAACAGTATGGATGACTTTGCTGAAATGAATAGTGTGTGGGATGCCTGGGTCTCTCCCGGTAACACTCCTGCACGTGCATGTGTCGAATCGCCCAGGCTGGCTGCGGCAGCTTTTACCGTTGAAATTGGTGTTATCGCAGCGATCGACTAAGTGTTTTGATAGATCTTGACTACACCATTGATAGTGGCATAGGTGGAACAGCGCGTATCGGGCTGGTCGTGCTGGCATCTGATTTTACCGTGGAAAACGAATTTCGACGTTTGATTCCCGGGCCGGATATCGACTTTTTTTCCGCAAGGATTGCCAACTCTCCCACCATCACACCGGATACGCTGGCTGACATGCAGCAGCGTATCGCTGCAACCACTTCGTTAATTCTGCCCGGGGAGAAACTGGATGTCGTGGCCTTCGGTTGTACCTCCGCAACCGTCGTGATGGGGGAGGAGGCCGTATTTCAACAGATTCGGGAGGTGCAGGCGGATGCGCGTTGTACCACGCCCATCACTGCCGCCTTCAGTGCTTTCAATGCAATGGGTGCTTCCCGAATAGCGGTGCTCACACCCTACCGCCATGACGTCAACCAGCAAGTCCAATCCTATATCGAAAACGCCGGGTTCACGGTACCGGTATTTGGCTCTTTCAATCAGGAGAGTGATCCACTAGTAGCAAGAATCGACGCCACCAGTGTTACGCAAGCTATCGAGGCGCTCGTGAAAAACAATTCCGTTGATATGGTTTTTGTTTCATGCACCAATGTACGGTTTGTTGATCTGGTCTGTGATGTCGAGAGTGCACTTGGTATTCCAGCCACCTCTTCCAACCACGCCATGGCCTGGCATTGCCTGCGGTTGGCTGGCTGTACTGACAAGTTTCCGCAGTGGGGTCGTTTGTTCGATCATCAACTTGCGGCTGACTAAATTGCACAGCTCCCGCGGTTAAAGCGCAATCCGATGCAGCTTCGAAACGGAAGCCTGTCTTGGGCTGATCCATAATTCCAGCTTTGTCAGATCCATTGCCACTGCAGTAACTGTTTCGACCTGTGCATGTACGGGCAGGGACTGATCGGGAAAACGGCAAATTGACTGCAGGCCATCGCTGGTATCGCTCAGCACGCGTGTGATATCACTGAGATCTGTCGCATCTTTTACCATCTCTTCTGCCCGGTGCAACCGTGATTCGGTTGACAGATTGCCTGTCAGGCCAGCATCGTCGCCACTAAGTTCAGGATGAATAAAGTGGTTGGTATGGCAAAGCAAGTTTCCGTTGCCGGCAGTCGGGTGCAATATCTTGGCCCCCATCGGAGAAATTTCGAGGCTGGCTCTGTCTCCCTGCTTGTCCGCTATCATGATATTGCTTGAGCTTGCGAATTGCAGACTGGAAGCCAGAGAAATAACCTCCTCGACGCTGTCACAGTCAAGAATACCGCGTAAAAACAGATGTACTGGAACACCGGGCCTTGTGCCATCGTGTCTGGACCGGAGTATGTTCAGAGTGATACCGAGGCCTTTTGAATTGAGCCCGATTTTGGCCAGCATTCCAGCCTCACTAACCGTCAAATACGAACCATTGTTTACGTTATTGGTTTCGCTGCCATGGGTTAAGGGTTCTGATTTAATCACAACCAAAGCGCTGCGTTGCATGCCTATCCAATCCCAATTCTGAGACAGCCAAACTGTTTCATCTGCTCCTGACAGAGCGAACGAAGTACATTCGCTGATATGGCCGTTGTCGGGCAGGTCGTCGGGCGACAACCCTGATGCACGTGCCAGATAGTCAGGTGGGAGAATTTCAGTTCTGCAATTTAATGCGGCTAGAGATCGGTAGTCATGGCCACTGCCATCAGCGATACCACGCAACTCATCGTCAATGTAAGGGAAGTGCTGCAGCGCTGCATCCAGACACGGCAGTGCTTTGTCGATTGCCTGATTCCAACTGATACCACACGATTCAAACATCAATTTGTAGGTGGAAATGGAGCGATCAATCCTCTCTTTAGCCTGTTTGCCGTACTGACTGCCACGCTCGTAGCTTGATCCTTTAAGGTGTAGCAGGGGAGGAGGTGAACCCTGTCCTGGATCAAGGGTCTTTGCGTCTCTTTGAGAATCTGATGGAGGTTGTGTGGCATCGTGGCTCATGTTTGTTCTCTGCTTGACCGGTTTTTTCAGTCTTTTTCTGCGTCGGCTTCAGCCATTCGGGCATCGGTGTAGCGTCTGCCTTTAACGGTGGATTCATTGATCAACGCATCCAACGTGGCTACGGTTTCATCACTTAGATCAACCTGTGCAGCACCCGCGTTCTCTATCATGTGATCAATGTTGCGGGTGCCGGGTATAGGGACCATATTCCTGTCGTGTTTTGCCAACAGCCACGCCAATGCCAGCTGGGCAGGGCTACAATCGTTCTGCTGCGCAATGTCTGCGAAAGGCTCGAGCAGCTTGCAGTTTTCTATAAAATTCTGCCCTTCGAAGCGCGGGCGCGCGATGGAACAGCGCAGATCGTTGTCAGGCAGGGTACTCACATCACTGGTCTTACCTGTGAAAAAACCGCGGCCCAGCGGGCTGAAAGGCACAAAAGTCACACCATGTTTCGCACAAGCTTGCAGGATTTTGCGCTCTGGCGTTCGTGACCAGAGCGAATATTCAGACTGTAAGGTATCGATTTGATGTTCTGTCATCGCCCTGTTCAATATACTTGTGGAGACCTCGGATAAACCTATCGCCCTGATTTTTCCTTTTTGTTGCAGGTCGGCGAGTGCTCCGACGCTCTCCTCAATCGGTACCTCAGGGTCGAGGCGATGCAGATAGTACAAATCGATAAAATCGGTTTTAAGTTTTTCCAGACTTGCGTCGCATTGTCGATGCAAGGTAGCGGGCCTGCCGTCTATGCCGTTGGCATCCAGTCCGCATTTGCTGGCGAGAACAATGTTTTTTCGATGCTCTTTCAGAGTCGTTCCGAGCAGTGTTTCGCTGTGTCCGTGCCCGTAGAGGGTGGCTGTGTCAAAAAAGGTGTAACCGTGATCGATTGCTGCCAGCAGCATTGTCGCGGATTCGGAATCCTCAGCCGGGCCATAGCCTGAAGAGATGTTCATGCAGCCCAGTCCGATAGCGGAAACCTGCAGTGGGCCGATTGTTCGGGATTTCATCATATGTTTGATTCTGCCCTATTGTGGTGCGATTTTGGGGGTTATCGAGGTTAATCGGGTCTTAATTTACCAGAATAGAAACCAATTCTTCAGTAGTCATTGAAGCTGAAAAAAAATTGTGGGAAAACTGAACTTTTGATCTGATTTGTATCTGAACGTTTATCATAAATCCAGAAAGAAGCGTCAACAATGAATACGTCGGCCCAGCAATACCCGGAAAAAACCACAAGCACTTTAACCAGTCTGTTTGAACAGGCTGATAACTCCCTGTGGGACAGTACCACACGCTCAATTCGAATAAGCGGCACTGTAACCAGTGTCAGGCTGGAAAATTTCTTCTGGCGGGTGCTTGGTGAAATGGCCAGTGAGGCAAGTCTGCAAATTCCTCAGCTATTAACCGCCTTGTCAAAACAATCGAATTCACCTGAAAATAAACTGACCAATTTCACATCGTTTGTCAGAGTGAGCTGTGGTTGTTACCTCGAAACTAAAATAAGCAGGCAAACAGCTGTAGAAGACTCACACTAAAAGTGCGATTCCGGTTTCCTGTTCCAAGCCAGTCAGCCCAAATCAGCTAGATTAGGTCAGCACATAGCTATAAAACAGGTAAGCGATGCTGAACACAATTAACCCGCCGCTCCAGACTGTCAGCCAGAGTTTTTTTCCTTTTAGTCCGAGAAAAAGCAACACGCAACCAATCAACAACGCAAGGAATATCGACACAGCCAACATGGCGTGCATGCCCTCGGTATAAGGGTTGGACGGATCAGGCAGTTCGCCTTCACGGTATCTCAAGTATCACTTCCTGTCGTTTTGTCGAGCAACACCTCTCGGTCTTGCCATCATGTGAATATATCCGCAGGGCCCGCAGGAATGATCCCCGAAGGGTTCAGTGTAGGATGACTGGCGTAATAGTGGTGCTTGATTTGAACCAGGTCCACTGTTTCGGCAATGCCCGGATGGGTGTACAAGCGTTGAGTATAAGATAGCAGGTTTGGGTAGTCGACAATGCGCTTGAGATTGCACTTGAAATGTCCGTGATAGACTGCATCAAACCTGATCAGGGTAGGAAACAAGCGCCAGTCAGCTTCAGTTAATTGATCAGCAATCAGCCACTGCTGTGATTCAAGCCTCTCCTCAAGAATGTCCAGAGTCTCAAACAGTTGTTTGACAGCCCTGTCGTAAGCATCTTGCGAAGAGGCAAACCCGCAACGATAGACCCCATTGTTGATACCGTCGTAGACAAGCTCATTGATCTCATCTATTTGAGGACGGAGCTTCTCCGGGTAGTAGTCATCGGAGTTTCCTGTTAGTTCATTAAACTCGCTGTTGAACATTCTGATTATTTCAGAGGATTCATTGTTAACAGCAGTACCTTCGATTTTGTCCCATAGCAGAGGTACTGTAACGACACCGTCGTAGTCAGGTGCAGCAATCTTGTAGACTTCATCAAGATACTCTTTGTTGTAAATGGAATCTTCTGTGGAGCCCGGGAATTCCCCGAAATGCCAGCTGCGCGCGCCCATCAGTGGATGGACGAAATCCACGCTAATGTGCTTTTCAAGTCCTTTCAGCTTTCGAAAAATCATCACCCGATGAGCCCATGGGCAGGCATGTGATATGTAAAGATGGTATCGATTGGCTTGCGCCGGGAATACCCTCTCTTGCGCCTCGGAGCTGTTTTTGTCCGAGCGCACCCAATGACGAAATTGCGAAACAGAGCGAACGAATTCGCCCTTCACTGTGGTTGGCTCGAATTCGTCTTTGTTGTTTTTGTTCTGGGTCATTGCGGCTGGTTCCAGTAAATGCTGCTGGTGTGGTGTGGCTTTGCACCTTACCGTGATTCTAAAAATCGTCTACAAGGCTGGAAAACAGGCTAGCTTGCCAGCATCTGGGCGACCCATTGATGAAAGTGTAGCGTTGGGTGATCCATTACCGGGGAAAACGCGCCTCCTTTATAGGCTGGAGAATGGCGTCCGGCCTGCATTCTTTCGACCGCGAAAATGTCCTCTTCAAAAACGTTTTTCCAACCAGCAAGCGTTTCACTACGATGTTGCTGAAAAGAGCTTGAGCAGGCTTCCTCTGTGTAATAAAAAACTCTGACATGTTCTGCTGTTTCATTTGTGCTTAGCGGTTGCAAATACTGTATGAACAATTGGTCTGCGTGTATCCCGAGAAACGTGTTGGGGTAAATCACTGGATACTCCGCGAAATTGGCAAGCTTGCCTGGCCAGTCTTTCACCGATGGTAAAGAGCTGCCATCTACTTCGAGTCGGCGGTAGTTTTTACTGCCCTGACCCGCACCATTTTTGAAGGTCTCCAGGTAATAGTGTGCGTCAAGAGGTGACACGCGATTGAGCTCCGGGTGAACCGATGGCAGGTGATAGGATTCGAGGTAATTTTCAACCGCCAGTTTCCAATTGGATTTAACCGTTAATTGCAGCTGGCTCTCGTTATCTGAAAGAACAAAGTTTGTTAACAGGCCAGGATCCAAAAATCGGCTCCACTGTTTTACCACTGGAGCTATGTAGTCTTCGAAGGCAACGCAGTTGCCTGCCAGATTGATAAAAATAGCACCGAGCCAGGTGGCTGAAGCGATTTCTTCAAGCCCATTCGCGGTCTTGTCAAAATCATCGTGACTGTGGACCCCATGCCCACCAATGTTGGGGGTGGCTCTCAAAGTCCCATCGTTGGCATAAGTCCAACTGTGGTAGGGGCAGCGAATTGCTCCGTTGTTACGACAGGGGGAGTCCACCAGCTTCATTCCGCGATGACTACAGACGTTATGAAATACCCTGAGTTGCTTGTGTTCATCTTTGGTCAGCAGTAAGGGCAGCCCCATAAAATCGATGGGTCGCACCGCGTTGCTGTCTTCAAGCTCATCGACAAAGCCGATGCAAGCCCAGCTTTGTGCAATAACCTTATCGCGGTCGTGGTAGAAAGCCTCGTCGCTTGTGTAGTGCGTGTTGGGTAAGCCGGTTGCCTGGCTGATAGGTAAACTGACTCTCTCGAGAACACTTGCTGGTGTGTCGGTTATTGACATTGTCCATTCTCCCATCTGATGAGCGAATATTGACCTTGTCGGGATCGTTAGACAAGCCCCGATCTCGGGAATGCAGATCAGTAGGGAGTGAATAGCGCTTTGGGATCCGGGAGACGTCGTTTCGAGATAATACTCCCGGAATATCTGTTCGGGTTTGGTGTTTGTTCAAGCTGATGCGAGATCGTCGCTTTCATTGAAAAAATCCAGCATTGATTGCAATACGGCAGCAGCGATTTCATCGCGATAGGCGTCCGTTTGCAAACGCTTCTCCTCTTCAGCATTGCTGAGGCAGGATATCTCGATGAGTGCGCCGGGTACATCGGTCCCTGTGAGCATAAACAGCCTGTCGTTTTTCACTCCGGCATTGATTGCCGTTGGATTCTTCGATTTTATCGTGTGGAAGATATGTTTTTGCAGAAGTGATGCTATTCGATCTGATTCCCTTGTCCTGACCGACGTTGAGTTACCGCCCTGGCGATAGTTTGTTTTCTTCAAGTGGTTGCCAATGGAGTTGCGCTTACCTGCTTGAAAAATGTGTTCATCGGTAGCGATAAAGGTCTCAACCAGAATAAGTTCATCTTGCGGTAGCGCATTGAAGTGAAGGGACAGGAGTAAATCGGCATCCTGGCGTTTCACCAATGCCAATCGTCGAGCTCGAGCCAAGCCCTGATCAGAGGAGCGAGTAAGGACAACCCTGATATCACCTTGTTCACGTGCCATTTTCTGGACACGTCGTGCGATGTCCAATGTCACTGTCTTTTCATACAAACCGGTTGGGCCGATGGTGCCGGGATCAGACCCGCCATGGCCGGGGTCCAGGACCACCACAGGCAAGGTGTCTTGAGTTGTCTTTTTGGACAGAAACCCAAGGGTGTTTTTTTTGACTTTATTTGATTTGATAACAAGGCCAGCGGCTTCTGAACTCTTGCCTATTGGCAGTTTTTCAAGTGAATCTCTGGCACAGATTTCTGCAAAATTGACACCCCAGTGGGTTTTGGATTGCCGGGCTGTCGCTGCCTTGGCTATAGCGGCAGGAAGCTGTGTGGAAAATGCATAGTCATGCATGATTTGCTCGCGGCTGATCTGACGATCTTTGCGGGGTACCCACAACGATTCAGCCAAGGCCTGCCAGGGCTTGTAGCGATCCAGCGGCAGTTGATCTTTGGATGCTACCGATTCCGGTGCCTTGACGTCGGGGGCTCCCGGATAGGCGCGACGCTGGTTTGTCAAAGTATTGATCTGGCTGTCGGCAAGGTCAGATGGTGGCTCGGCAAAAGACAATTGGCCAGCCAGGGGGCCAGCTTGGGAGCCAGTCTGGCCTAGCGGGGGCGGTTCTGCGAAATTGTGCAGGTAGGTAAGGCCGTCTGCCGAGCGGTATACCTTGATGGTCAGCGGTGGCAGCTGTTGTGACAAATCATCGGCGAACGGCAACAGCAGCCACAATGGCACCATGGCAATCAGCAGCGACCGCAACCCATCAGTGTTAAATCGACGTCCTGTCAGTTTTTCATTGTTATTAGTATTCAACTGACCTCTACCAAATCCAAGTTGATAGGGTCATTTTCGCAATAATCATTCCAGCTTGGTTACTGACCAATGCCAGCTTGGCTATTGATTGATGTAGGACAAGATTTTGTCGTATTCCGTTGGGCTGATTTCAATACCGGACTCAAGAACGGAACGACGATTGTTCATGCGACGCTGACCGGGTAGGCGAGCTTGTGGGTCTTTCAAAATGCTGTCTGTCAGCACTTGTAAATGGGCCTGGAAATTCTGGCCACAAAAGAGCGTAGGGTTGATCGCGATGATGAACTGCCCGGTGCGCGGTGACTCGCCGATGCTATCGTTGAATGAGCTTGCCTGGACGCCCAGATTTGCCCCTGTTAGTACCGCTGCCAATAGTTCCACGACGAAAGCTGCGTTATTAGACTGGACATCGCTTGTTGTGGAAGCGGACTGATCGATAATCAGGCGCGCGGCTTTCTTGCCGTCTGGTACGGCCAAGGCCATCGGGTTGTCGCCCAGAACGGGTTCGCAGTTGTCAAACGAGGCGTTCTTTGCCGGTGTGTTGGCAAATCCCAGGGCCATTAGATCCATGCTGGCCAATTTTTCAACGTAACGTCCCAGCACTGCAAAGTTGCTGGAGTTGATGATCGATAACCCTGCAATACCCATCTGATGAGCAACAGGTGCGAGCGCCTCAATTCCTGCATCAAGCGCTGGATAGGCAAAGCCGTCCAAGGCATCGACGCAAAGTGAGGTGGGTGCTGGCTGGCTGAGCTCGGGTTGTACATTGCCGTTAATCTTTCCAGTGCTGGCTTGTTCACAATACGCTGGCAGACAGGCGAGTCCATGCTGCGAATACCCGTCAAGTTCTGCAGCGACAATGGCACGCGTGACCGCACGACAGTTAACCTCATTGGTGTTGCAATTGCGTAAGGCCCGATGACTGAGTTGCTCGACATCATCGATGGTCAATTGAATATTGCTCATGGTGCTATCTCTCGACAAGCTCGCGGATAAAAGGTGCCGTTCTGGAACGTCGGGACCGCATCACTTTTTCAGGTGTTCCCTGCGCGATAACCTGGCCGCCCGCTTCACCTCCTTCCGGCCCGATATCGACCAGCCAGTCGGCTTCGGCCATCAGGTCCAGATTGTGCTCGATCAGGATGACGGAATTTCCGGAATCGACCAATTGGTGCAGCACATGGATTAATTTTTCGACATCCGCCATGTGTAGACCGACGGTTGGTTCATCAAGAATATAAAGCGTATGCAATGCACTGAGACTTTTTCCCTGATCGTCCAGCATGCCGGGCTTTGCCTTCGCCAGTTCACTGACCAGCTTGATGCGTTGTGCCTCACCACCGGAAAGAGTCGGACTCTGTTGCCCGAGGGTGAGATATCCCAGGCCCACTTGCTGCAGCAGCTTCAGAGGGTGGTGTATGGACTGGTGCGCAACGAAAAACTCCACAGCATCGTCAACATTCATGTTTAGCACATCACCAATGGATTTATCCCGGTAACGCACGGAGAGCGTTTCACTGTTAAAACGCGAGCCGTTGCAAACATCACACGGAACCTTGACGTCCGGCAGGAAGCTCATCTCGACCCGTTGCATGCCTTGACCGTCACACTCGTCACAGCGCCCACCCTTCACATTGAAAGAGAAGCGGCTGGGAGAATAGCCTCGAATGCGGGCTTCGGTGGCATCTGCAAACAAGCGACGGATATTGTCCCAGAATCCGATATAGGTCGCAGGACAGGATCTGGGTGTTTTACCGATTGGAGTTTGATCAACTTCCAGAACGCGATGCAGGGGTTCCCATCCAAGAAGGTCTGTGCATCCCTGTATCTGTCCAAGAGAACGATTGCGCTTTTTACCATTGATTGCTCGCAAATTATCATGCAGCACATCACGTACAAGCGTGCTCTTGCCGGAGCCCGAGACGCCGCTGACGCAGACCAGAGCACCAAGTGGTAATTTGACATCGAGGTTTTTTAGATTGTGTTTGTTCGCTTGCTTGATATGTACCCAATCAGCAAACTTCGTGCGACGTTTACGCAAGGGATGTTGCAGGGGATTTGCCAGCATTTTGCCTGTGACCGATTCTTTGTTGCGTTTGATTGCGGCAAGTTTGCCGGTTGCGACTACCTGTCCACCGCGGACGCCAGCTCCCGGGCCGATATCAATGATATGGTCTGCACTGCGGATGGTATCTTCATCATGTTCAACGACCACGACCGTGTTGCCTTTTTTACCCAGGCGATCGAGAGTTTCAAGCAACATATGATTATCGCGAGGATGCAAACCGATGGTCGGTTCGTCCAGAATATAACAGACACCCCGCAGATTTGAGCCCAATTGCGCAGCTAGCCGGATGCGTTGTGCCTCACCGCCGCTGAGGGTAGGCGCCGATCGATCCAGAGTCAGGTAGGAAAGTCCTACCTCTTGCAGAAAGCTCAGCCGTGAATTGAGTTCTTCCAGTACATCGCGTGCAACTGCCTGTTCGCGTGCATCGAACTTGAGTTTTCCAATCACGGTGGCAGCCTGTTTGACCGACAGTGCCGTGTAATCTGCGATCGATCGTTTTTTGAAAAACACATGCAAGGATTCGTCGCAAAGTCGCTTGCCTTCGCATTGCGGGCAGGGCGTCTCTTCAGCATCTTCCTGCCAGGCCAGTTCTTCGCCGCTTTGCTCTTCATCAAAACCATGCAGCACTTTGCCGGTGCCGAAACAGTATTCGCACCAGCCATGCATGGAATTGTATGAGAACATGCGCGGATCAAGTTCGCGAAAACTGGTTTGACAACTGGGGCAGGCACGTTGAGTAGAAAACAGATGATGTTTTCCCTTTCGGCTCTTGTCGCTGGATTCAACCAGTACGATGCCCTTGCCAAAATCCAGCGCCCGCTGCAGCAGCTGCCGGAGTCCGGCCTCGTTCTTGACGCTGACCAGAATATCGCCGACAGGAAGTTCGATGTCATGTTCCTTGAAGCGATCCAGACGCGGCCAGGCATCGGTTGCGAGATAGTCCCCGTCAACACGGAGGGTATCGAAACCCTTACGCAAGGCCCATTTTGCCAGATCTGTATAGTAGCCTTTGCGGCTCACAATGAGCGGGGCCAGCAGGCGAATTTTTTTTCCACGCCAGGATTTGACTATTTGTGCGGTAATGGCATCGGGGCTCTGGGCGGCGATTGGCACGTCGCAGTCCGGGCAATGCTGTGTACCGAGCTTGACAAAGAGCAGTCGTAAAAAATGATAGATCTCGGTCATGGTGGCGACGGTACTTTTATGGCCTCCGCGGCTGGTCCTTTGCTCGATAGCAACGGTGGGAGGGATGCCATAGAGACCATCAACGTCTGGTTTCGACGCCGGTTGAACAAATTGCCTCGCATACGCGTTAAGTGATTCCAGGTAGCGGCGTTGTCCTTCGTTGAAAACGATATCGAATGCCAGTGTGCTTTTTCCACTGCCACTCATGCCAGTGATCACGGTGAACTTCTCGCGCGGGATTTCCAGATCGACGTTTTTGAGATTATTCTCCCTGGCCTGATGGATGACGATTGAGTTGCTGTTTTGTTGAGTTGTACGAACGTCCGGTTCCCTGACTCCATCGCTCATATTCTCTAACATGCTCAGTGCATCAGCGCCTTTAACCAGCGCTTTCTGGGCTTTGGTATAGCTGACTAGCGATTGACCTGTGACGCTGCTTTTATGTTTGCCTAACTGTTGCGGGGTGCCGCTAAAAACAATCTTGCCACCAGAAGCGCCGCCTGCCGGGCCCATATCAATAATCCATTCAGCGTTGGCAATGACATCCAGATTGTGCTCGATAACCAACAAGGAGTGACCCTGTAACAGCAATTGCTCGAAAGCACCCAGTAGTTTGCCAATATCGTCGAAATGCAATCCAGTTGTCGGTTCATCAAATAGAAACAGTGTCCGCCCGGTGCTGTCTGCCTGATTCTGTTTACTGCTCTTTTTTGCTGTTGAGGAGCGTTTGCGTTTGCCGGCGAGGCTTTTACCGAGATGGGCTGCGAGTTTCAGGCGCTGGGCTTCCCCGCCACTCAGTGTCGGCACGGGCTGACCCAGCTGAACATACCCGAGACCAACATCAGCCAGTGCCATCAAGGATCGGTTTATTTCAGGTTCTTCACTAAAAAACTGTAGAGCCTCATCGACGGTCATGTCGAGAACATCAGCAATCGATTTACCAGTAGTAGAGTGGGGTGAGAACACTTTTATTTCCAGAATTTCCGGCCTGTAGCGTTTGCCGAGGCATTCTCCACAGCGCAAATAAACATCACTGAGAAATTGCATCTCTACATGTTCGAAGCCATTACCACTGCAGGCAGGGCAACGCATGCCAGAGTTAAAGCTGAAGGCACTGGCTTTCAGGCCACGTTGGCGGGATTCCGGTTCCTTCTCGAAAAGTTTTCTGATTGACTCGAAAGCACCGGTATAACTCACCGGGTTAGAGCGTGCAGATTTACCAATTGGGGATTGATCTACCAGCACCACTTCGTCGAAGTGCTGGTGACCGGTAATACGGCTATGCTCTCCCGGTACATCCGTGGGTTGCCCTTTCAATTTACGCAGAGCGTGGTACAAGGTGTCCTGCACCAGTGTCGATTTGCCTGATCCACTCGGTCCGGTGATACACACAAATTTTCCCAGTGGGAATTCAACGTCAATGGCTTGCAGATTGTGTTGTCTCGCACCGGTAATTCGCAGCGTCGCGTTTTTTGCCTGTGGTTTGCGTGAGTCATCGCTGTGCTTCAGGCTCAGTTGCTTATGGCCGTTGAGGTAGGCAGCAGTGGTCGAGCGTTTGCATTTCAGAAGACGCTCGGGCGAGCCATTGAAAACGATTTCGCCGCCTGCTTTGCCCGGTCCCGGACCCATATCGATGATTCTGTCCGCGGCAAACATCATTTGCGGGTCATGTTCAACTACCAACAGGGTATTGCCTGCATCACGCAATCGTTTCAGTACGCCAACTACCCGATCCATATCCTTTGCGTGCAGACCGATACTGGGCTCATCCAACACGAACAGGGTATTGACCAAGGAAGTGCCAAGCGCTGTTGTCAGATTAATCCGCTGAACTTCTCCACCGCTCAAGGTTCTGGATTGGCGATCCAGCGACAGATAGCCAAGCCCGACATCATTAAGGTAGCGAATTCGACTGCGTATCTCGTCAAGCAGCATGCGGGCTGCCTCGTCCATGGCCGCAGGTGGCTTGTAGGTTTCGAAAAAGCGCGCTGCAGTTTCAATCGGAAGCTGCATCAGATCATGAACTGACAGGCCGGGTAGTCGTGCCAACGTGGCTGGTTTGAGCTGGTTGTGAACTGGAACAAAACGATCTTGCGGTTTTATCAAGTTGCGAATCTCGGCCAATGTACCCACTCGCCATTGCAGCGCCTCCGGTTTCAGTCTGGCTCCACCACAACTGTCGCAGCGATCATAGCTTCGGTACTTGGACAACATCACTCGCACATGCATTTTGTACGCACGACCTTCGAGCCACTTGAAGAAACCCTTTATTCCGTACCAGCCCGCATCGTCGCTTTTGCCATCCCCATTGATCACCCAGTTTTGCTGTTTCCTGCTTAGCCTGGACCAGGGTTTATCCAGCGGTACGCCAACCTTTTTGGCGTGTTTTTCAAGATCACGCTGACAAATGGCATTGGTTTTTGTTTGCCAGACTTTTATGGCTCCTGCCTGTAAGGTCAGGGATTCATCAGGTATTACCAAACCGTAGTCAATGCCCATGGTACGGCCAAATCCTCTACAGGCCTCGCAGGCTCCCAGGGGGGAATTGAACGAGAACAGGCTTGGTACTGGTTTTTGATAATCAATCTTGCAACTCGCACATTGCAATCGAGTGGAATACTGTCTGGCGCGACCGGGTTTGCGCTCGTCATCGAGCGGGTAGAGAGTGATTTTGCCCTGGCCATATCGCAGTGCTGCCTCGATCGCCTCAGCCATTCGACCACTGTTGTGATCCTCCACTGTCATTCGATCCTGGATCACCTCCAGTTCCTGCTTTCGGCGACTCTTGATCCGTGTATAGCCCTGGCGAGCGAGCCAGTCTTCCACTTCCTGCTTGTCAAAGTTGTCGGGTACGGTGATTTTGAAGGTCACCATCACGCGGCTGGCCTTGCTCGCAAGCCATTCCTCGACTATTGCCTGGGCGGTGTCCTGGGTCACTTCTTTACCGCAACCTTCACAGTAGAGCTGTGCCATCCGTGCGTAGAGTAACTTCACATGGTCATTGAGTTCGGTCATGGTCCCGACGGTTGAGCGAGAAGTTCGGACCGAATTGACCTGGTCGATGGCTATGGCGGGAGGGATTCCATCGATGCGATCGACTTTGGGCTTGTCCATGCGATCCAGAAACTGCCGGGCGTAGGGCGAAAAGGTCTCAACATAGCGGCGCTGTCCTTCGGCATAAATCGTGTCAAACGCCAAGGTTGATTTGCCCGAACCGCTGACTCCCGTTATCACAACAATTTCACCCAGTGGCAGCGTCAAATCCAGATGACGCAGATTGTTCTGGTGAGCATTCTTTATGATGATTTTATCGTTTGTCATTAGGTAACGTGTCGATGATGGATGTTGCAGTCCGGTTGGCTCTTTCCCCGTTGGCCTTATTCCTGTTTGTCTTTACCCCGTTGGCCCTTTCCAGGTGCCCGGTCCTGTTGGCACAGTTGGGTAAGCTACAGTTGGGTAAGCTCAAGAGACGGTAGTCAATCGGGTTGCGATGTCATTCTACCTGCGTCCGCTGGCAACTTCACAAAGCATCTGTTTCCGATGCTCCCGATGCTTCCCGATAGAGTGCTTTCCGAAAGCTTGTACAAGTGGAGCTTGTGGTATCCTTTCAGTCATTATGAACGCGTATCCTGACTTACAGCTTGACATAGACAGCTTCAAGAGAGACGGGTACCTCGTTGTCAGGGGTATGCTGAACCCGGCCGAGGTTTCGGCCTTGCTGGATCGTATTAGTGATTCCCTGAATCCACCACTTGCGCCGGTTGAATTTGAGGCTGATGTGCATTATCCAGGTGCTCCGGCGTCACGGGTAGCACCCGGTGGAGAAACACCCCGACGTCTGTTGCATGCCTACAGTCGGGATTCGCTATTCCGGGATTGTGCTCGCAGCAACAAGGTGGTGGATCGGCTGAAGTTGTTGATGGACACCGATGCGATCTACCTGTCCCAGAACCATCACAATTGTGTGATGACCAAACACCCGGGCTACAGCAGTCAGACCAGCTGGCACCAGGACATCCGTTATTGGTCGTTTGACCGACCTGAGCTGATCAGTACCTGGCTGGCACTCGGATCCGAAACTGAAGAAAACGGTGGCTTGCTGGTAATCCCGGGATCACACCAGCTCTCGCCCGACCGTGGCAGGCTGAATGCAGCCCTGTTTCTGCGCACCGAACTGCCCGAGAACAAAGAACTGATTTCAAAGGCTGTGGTGGTGGATCTGGAGCCGGGGGATATGCTTTTCTTTCACTCCAGAACGTTTCATGCAGCCGGTCAGAACAAAACGGATGTCATCAAGCGTTCCCTTGTGTACACCTACAGGGCAGCAGATAACAAGCCGATTCCCGAGACCCGATCAGCACACT
>CALFCE010000109.1 GCA_937951215.1 uncultured Granulosicoccaceae bacterium | reverse complement strand
TGGCAGCCTGGCGTCGGCAGAGGAAGCGATCACGATGCTGGGCGAAGCCAACGCTGCTGAACGCACCGTCAGCGAGAATGCTGAAGCCTACCGACCCATTCACCGGGAAGTGCGCGATATTGAGCAAGCCATGCGCACGGTAGAAGAGGAGAAGGAAGAGCTGGCTGTGCAATTACGTAGAGTGTCAGGTGACAATGCAGAAGCACGCAAAGCGGCGATCAGTGAAAAGATCGAGGCACTGGATAATCATATGCAGACGCTTCTGGCCAGCATCCCTGCAGAGTGGGAATCGGCAGATGCCGAGTTTAGCAAACTGCGGGATGCAGAGAACAAAGCCCGCGCCAGCTACCGTAAATCTGCCGATGGCAGTTATGAACCCATTGCCAAAATCACCGCGGCCCTGGATGCGACTGATGATTTGCAAGCGCTTGAGCCTGCCCTGCTGGATTTAAAACGCCAGATTGAGGAATCCGAACCTGCCGATATGCTGGTACCGATTGCTGAACTGAGTAGCCAGTTTGGCGATATCGAGGGAGCATCGAAGATCAAATCGGCAGTGTCCAAGGCACGCTCTGCTCTGAAAAGTAAAAAGCCGAAAAAAGACAAGGCCATCGATTCAGTGGACAAGGCCATCAAGGAATATAACAAGGAACTGGAATGGCGACTGCAAGCACGAGACTCGCTTAACGAAGGCCTGAAGAACTATCAGGCAGTCGTTGGTGGCACTCTGGGAATACGCCAGCAGGAAAAACTGACACGCCAGCAGGCACTTTACGTTGCCCGTTGCAGTGCCGAGCACAGAGATATTTCGCTCAATTTTTAGGTAATCTCGGGCGGACCTGAATTCCACCTGTTACAGGGACTACAGCGATGACAGATACACCCCAAAGTGCAAGCGGCCAGGCTGACAACATTACGATGTCTGGCGGTGGTTTGTACTCTCTCGCTACCATCGGCGCCAAGCATGTTATCGACAATGCCACACCGATGGTATTGCAGGCGCTGCAACAAATAAAACAATTGCCTGCCGGCAACCAGCCCTGGTGTTTTTCAGATATGGGTTGTGCTGACGGTGGCACATCGCTTGACCTGTGGCGCAATGTCATCAAATTTATCAGGCAACAGCAAACACCGGAATGGTCCGCTGCCAGCAGCGCTGACATTCAGATTGTGTATGCCGACCAGGCCCGTAATGACTTTAACGCTCTCGTACAGATTCTGCATGGCTTGACTGATTTTGAATCGTATTTACATGAGTTTGAAAACATCCATGCGCTGGAGTCGGGATCTTCTTTTTACCTGCCCATCCTGCCCGGACAATCACTCGATCTCGGCTTCTCGGCAACAGCCATGCACTGGTTGAGCAGCAAACCCTGCGACATCAGCGATCACGTTCATATGGTCGGGGCGGCCGGCGATGAACTTGCCACATTTGCAAAACACGCAGCATCGGACTGGCAAACGATTTTGTTGCACAGAGCCCGTGAACTGAAATCCGGAGGCCGTCTGATCCTGGTTAATTTTGCGATAGATGAGGCTGGACAGTATCTTGGCAATACCGGCGGCATCAATATGTTCGATAACTTCAACCGTATATGGCAGGACTTTCTTGAACAGGCGTTGATCACTGAGACTGAATACAAGGCCATGACACTGCCACAGTATTACAACACGGTTGAAGAATTCTCTCAGCCGTTTAACGACCCTGACAATGCGGTGTACAAGGCCGGCCTGCGTCTCAGTGAGATTAAAACAGCAACTGTGGAATGTCCCTTTGCGGCAGATTTCGAGCAACACAACGATGCCGAGAAATTCGCGCAGGCCTACATCCCGACCATCAGATCCTGGAATGAGAGTATTTTTCACGGAGCCCTCGCAACCGACAGGCCCGCTCAAGAGCGCCGAGACTTGATAGAAAATTACTACGGCACGTATCAGAACCAGGTAGCTCAGAACCCGCAAGGACATGGCATGGGCTACGTACATGCCTATCTCAGTATCGTCAAAGAATGATCACTGGCTTTGGTTGCCTGCTGCGACCCACGCGGCAAAATCTGCCACACTGTTAACAATCTCTACAATATCCGGTTTCTGTCGGAAGACGCTGTCTAGCGGTTCCGGTTCCAGAACTGTATTCTGTTACAGTGTGGATCACTAAAAGAGCAACCCGAGCCATCCACGACGGGAGCCGGCCATTTTTGTAGTGTTTCCCGCATCGCACTCTCTGTGCCTTAAGCTAACGCAAACTCAACGGAACGCAAAACGAGTCACCATCCATGTTTCTGGAACAATTAGATCATGCTGCCTGTGTTGGTGACGTCCTGTCAAAATGGGAGGTGCTGGCGAAGCAAGCAGCCGACCCCAACCCGTTTTATGAGCACTGGTTCCTGCTGCCGGCAATTGAACGCATGGCAGCGCAGCGCATACACCTGCTGTTTGTTTGGGAAGATGAACAAAGAAAAAAATTATTGGGCCTGTTTCCACTGTGTGTGGAAAACAGCTTTCGCGGCATACCCGTCAAACGCACTGGTCTGTGGCGACATCTCTACTGCTACCTGTGCACACCTCTATTGATCGCAGAGCAACGGCATGCGATTTTAGAGCACGTGTTTGACTGGATCAGACAAAACAAGGAGTTACCCTCCTTCACCTCTTTTTATTGGATAAATGGTGACAGCCAACTCGCTGAACAGTGGCTGCCCTCTGGAAATCCTGACAGGAACAATATCCTCACCGGTTTCAGAACAGACGGTAATGTCCGATCGGTTACCCGGGCAATCCTGACTCTGGACCAGGACTTTGAAAAAGACTATTTGCCCGCGCTGCGAACCAAAAAACGCAAGGACTGGCAACGAAACTGGCGACGGCTTGCCGAGTTGGGAAACAGACGCACAGATATTTTTTCTGCCGATTCGCCTGTCAGCCTGTTTGATCAAAAAGTATCCGAATTTCTGGAACTGGAAGACAATGGCTGGAAACGGGATCAGGGCACATCGCTAAAGAGTGTACCGACCCACGCCAGTTTTTTCCGAGTCATGCTGCAAAATGCACAAGCCAAGGGGCAAGCCATTATTCTGCAAATCCGGTGTGATGATCTCCCGGTCGGGATGGTTACGGTTGTCACATCTGCCTGCGGCAGAGCAGCTTATACACTGAAAATTGCATCACACCCCGACTTTCATCGCTACTCCATTGGCTCACAGGTGATCCTGCAATTAACCGAATATGCCCTGTCCTCGATGACGGTCGAGCTTATCGACTCGTGCGCCGCCGAGGATCATCCAATGATCAACCGACTGTGGCAGCAGCGGCGCAATATTGAAAACCTGTTGTTTTCGAACAAAAACGCAACTATCAAAGCACTTATTCCACTTACTGATATTACTGTCGATCTGGTGCGAAAAGTATCCAGAGCCACAGCGTAATAGACTATGAATCATATTCAGGACTCAGCCGGCAACATCAATCGGCAATTCCCCAACGAGCACTTCACGATCCAGCATGGGCTTCAGGGCCACCCACTTTTTCAACTTGATCGATTGTTGGAGCTGGCCAAATTTCTGCCCGAAGAACAAATAGAATGGAATGCGGGAAATGCCAGTATCAGTCAGGATCCGGATAAAACACCACTAAACGGGCTAACTCCTGCCGAGACAATTGCCAGCATCGAAAAAAACAATTCCTGGCTGGTGATGAAAAATATTCAGCAGCACCCCGACTACGAGAAGATCCTGTTTGACTGCCTGGCAGAAGTTGAATCGATTGCCGGGCGCAGCTTGAGCGGACTGGGCGACCGCGCCGGTTTTATTTTCGTTTCATCCCCCGGCTCGGTTACGCCTTATCATATGGATCCCGAACATAATTTTTTGCTTCAATTAAAAGGCTCAAAGACCATGCACGTATGGGATCAGACTGATCGCAGCGTCGTGAGCGAGCAGGAAATTGAAAGTACCTACTACGGCCCGGGCAGACACCGCAATCTGGAATACCGAAAAGAGCTGGATGCAAAAGCAAGCAGTGTTGTCCTGCAACCGGGTGACGCCATCCACGTACCGATACATGCACCGCATTGGGTAAAAAACGGCGATGATGTATCAATCTCATTCAGTATCACCTTCCGCTCGGATCAATCCCGTAAAGCGGTGAGGCTGCATTCGCTCAACGCAAGACTGCGACGCCTCGGTCTCAAGCCACCCAATGTGGGTCAGAAAAAAGTCAGGGACACATCACTGGACATGCTGTTTCGTTCCGCATTGAGCCTTAAAAAAGCCCTTATAAAATAAAAAACCGGGGGACAGTATACTCATTAACCCATAACCATCCCCCAAGAATCGTAGAGCGACAAAAAGAGACTACCACCAGCCTCAGCACGAACTAGAGGAAACCAGCCCACACAATTGATACAGCAAGTGTGCTGCAATTAATGCATCAGTGTCATGATCTCCTACCTCGACCAGATCAAATCCGATAATGCGCTTGCCACTGCGATTGATCTTGTGCAGCAAATACAACAAGTCATTGTAGGACAGCCCTCCCGGTACAGGCGTTCCGGTGTGAGAACATGCAGATGGATCAAGCGCATCGATATCGACAGTAAGATAGATTTCGTCAGGCAATGTGCCAATGATACTGTCGCAAATCATATCCCAGCTCTGACCCAGGGCCCTGAACTCGTGTAGCTGCATGTCATGGAACACATGGATATCGCCCGATTCTGCAATGTAGTCTGCTTCTGCTTCGCAGACGGCACGAATACCAACCTGAGACAGTGCCTGCAACCCGCATTCTTCGATCGCGTGATACATCACAGAGGCATGAGAATATTTCAAACCCTCAAGGTCCGCTCGCAGATCACAATGCGCGTCTATTTGCAGTACACCCAGCTGCGGATATTTTTCGATATGGGCACTGATTGAGCCCAGAGATACCGAGTGATCCCCTCCCACAATACCCACCGACTTACCCAGCTCAAGCCATGCTGTTGTCTGTTGGCTGAGGGCACGAAAAATGGACGTCTGCGCCTTGTCAATCTGCGGCTCGGCAAGTGGCCTGGCAGCCGCGATCAGATCGAGGTCAGCCCCACCCAGGGGTTCGTAATCCATCGCAATCTTTTTTTGATAGATTTTTCCCAGATACGGATCCAGCAGTTCGACATACCGACTTTGCTCGAGGATTTTGTCCGGCGCAGCACTGCAACCGGAGCCCTGACTGCAGCCGTACTCATAGGGAGCCGGAACCAATATTACCGACGATTCCTCAGGAGAAAACGGTAAGCCGAAAATACCGGACTCTGGACCGGATAGGCCATCCGGGTCAAACCCCCGGGCCAGACTATGCATGGGCTTTTCCTCTCTCTGCTTTTTCACCGGAATGCTGCGCCCCAGATACATGGAGCTGTTCCAACACATATTGAAAAATCAACGGTGCGACGATTGAAGCATCCGAATTGATCGTATGATTTTCCGTATCCGGATCCAGCTTGTGCCAGGTTATTTTTTCGTTGGCTGGGCAACCCGAATACCCACCATAGGAAGTAACAGCATCACCGATATGTGTAAAGTACCGCCAGTGCTTACAGGGTTGCTGATGATCCTGAATGATAGATGGAACAACGCACATGGCAAAATCCCCTGCAATACCACCACCGATCTGGAAAAATCCAATTTCATGATTTTTATCATTAGCCCGGTACCATTCAGTCAGATGCTGGAACTGCTCAGTGCCGGACTTAAGCACGTTGTGTGTGGAGACAACACCCTGCATCACATCAGCGCAAAACATATTACCAATAGTGGAATCTTCGGCACCCGGGGTATAAATGGGTATATCCATTTCACAAGCGGCCAACACCCATGAAGATTCCATCGGAATGCAGCTACGACCAATAAAATAACCATCACGAATGAGTTGGTAACAATACTCCCAATGAAAATAACGATCATTACGGCTGGCTGCACGTTGCCAACAATCACGCAAGGCCAGATGCATATCGACCATGACATCCTCCGGTATGCAGGTATCAGTGACTCGATTGTATCCACGCTCAAGAATCTCCTGATCTCTATCCATAGTCAGGTAGCGCCATTCGGGTTCAATCCGATAGCGCGTGTTGCCGGTCAGGTTAAACAGGTCTTCCTCAATATTGGCCCCCGTAGATGAGATTGCATGCACACAACCACTGCGAATCAGAGGTGCCAGCGTTTTTCCAATCTCCGCTGTGCTCATTGCTCCTGCGAGCGACACCAGCATTTTTCCATCGTTGTCGATCACGAACTGCTTATACCCCTTGGCAGCCTGCAGCAACTCTCTGGCATTGAAATGCAAAAAGTTGTTTTCAAGGAAATCACTGACCGGCATAGTTTGATTATAAGGTCGCATGTTGGGCTACCTCCTCTGCAGAGTGAACCAGGCCAGGCGTCATTGCGCTGACCTGAGTTGCCATGGCTTCGCGGTAACGTACTTCATGACCAAAACCGGCTATATCAAGAATACGACGGGATTTGGCAGCCTCAATTTCACGCTCGATAAAATTGGCACGCCAATCACTCAGGTTAAAATGCCGGTCACATACACCCACCAGCTGCTCCCAATCGACGGTATCGCAACTATAGGCATCAATACGGATATGCGGTTGGCGCCCGGGCTTTTCAAAATAATGCCCGCTGATGTGGCTGGTGGTTATCGGTTGAATAAATGACCAACCCGGAGCCCGATCATCAACCGCCTCAAAGATACCCAGCTCACCCAGCGGTACAAGCCCCAGGGTTTGTAGAAATTCAGCAATAAACCCGCTGGTTAACTCTTGTTGTCGATCAACATTAAGTGGTTTAATCAAGTGGGCATCGAGAATAAAAATCTCGTGCAACAAAGCAAACTGTGAAACTCTACCGTCAGGCATTTTACTCTCCTTGTTACCTATAACAGGCTATATCTGGGTTATGACTATCGACAATCCGATTAACAGCATGGAAAGCGATTTATCTTTAATTTCGGCGACCTGCAACGCAAGCACATTCGAAATTCCGATTCTTGTTTTGTAAAAGGTCCTTACTATCAGCAAGCTGGCAGCACTAAACAGGATGACAAAAAGCGGCAGCGCACATTCGACCAGAGCCACCATCGAAGCGGAGCCTTGCAGATCGATTGCCCGCTGCGATGCAACGAGGGCCGCTATCTGAATAATTTCGGTGGCAAAAAAAAGAACTATAAAAACTCGTAACAACACCAATACCCGGATTCTGAGTCTCATGTTGACAAGCAAAGGTACGATACCGCCGATTACAAACGTCAGGAAATACCACGCCATCACAGTATCGGATTGCGATTGATCGTGCGCCTGCACAAGGCAGATCATGGATAGCGATACAGTCAATACTGAAACGCTGGAATAAACCACAACCTTGCCTCTTTCCGAACCCCGATGGGAGTGAATCAACACCGAGACACCCAATGTCGCCACCACAATGGCAGCATATTGAATCGCCGCAAGCCGTTCCCCGAACAACAATATCGACATTACAGGCACAAGCACAACGCTCAACAAATTGAAGGCTTCGAGCTTGCAAACGTCATTAATCACAAACAGCACTTTGTAATAGAAATACAGATGCATGATCAGTAACAAGGCAGCCAACACTGCGAATAAAACCCCAGTTGGAGAGAACGCATTGCTGCTTTCCAGAGGAGTGTGCTGTAGGGTTTCCGGTACCATCACGTCAGAAAATGACTCATGCTTGTAGACAGTGGTACTAACGGCCTGATCCGGTATAGACAACAGCTGATCCGGACCCAGGCCAACTGTCTCGACAGCACTCAAACTGCTACTGCATAAGGTGAACACCAACGGAATATAGAAAAACAGCCCCGAAACCACGATAGGTTCAATAGGCTTACGGTAGATTTTACGGTCAATCAGAAACACATCGAGCAAACAGCCGATTGCCCATGCCACCGGATTCAACAGTGCCATCAAAAACCAATTGTCCCAAACTCCCTGTGACATCGACAGCCTCAATCCCTTTCGCGTGTGCTGTTTGACAAGATGGTGAAAGATGTCCAACAGCCGATGTAGAGAGATTAGGCGCTTGAGCTTTATAGATCACCGAGGCAAAACCCGGTTGTAGCGGTAGAATTACCGTTGGCTCGCTTAATCGCAATTTGTCGCGCCAAAGTAGCTGCGATCACGCACGATAGAGTGGCTACCGTCGCGGCAGCCGGGGCATTGAGGTTTCACGTCCTTGTAAACCTTTGATGGTGTGTTGAAACCCGGGTCTACACTATTTTTTTAACACCAGTGAATTTTTTACACCAGTGAAGTAAACCGGTTTACAACTCATCAATGATCTTTTGGTTGTTTGAACCCAACGCAACCTGACACATTTCAAGATGAAGTCTGCCACCGCTCTGGTACGGGTGCTGTTTGATGACAGCGTCGTCCAGCTCGATACCCAGCCCGGGTTCTGTCGGTGCGAGGAGATAACCATTGTCCCAGCTCAACGGGTTCTTCAGAATTTGATCATGGAAGTCGGTCAGAATGGTTTCCAGCATTAGAAAGGACGGGCTGCTGAAGGCTACATGGGCGGCAGCGGCATGAGCCACCGGGCCACAATAAATGTGCGGTGCGACCTGAGCATTGTAGAGCTCGGCCATTACCGCGATTTTCTTGGTTTCCCAGATGCCTCCGGCACGCGCGATCTGTGGCTGCAAAATGGAGACACCCGCCTGCAAGGCTGCATGGAATTCGTGTTTTGTCGTGAGCCTCTCGCCGGTGGACACCGGAATCGTGGTGGCATCGGCAACCTTTCCCAACGCCTGCATTTGATCCGGTGGGCAGGGCTCTTCAAACCACAGTGGATCATACGGCTCAAGTCGTCGCGCCAGTCGAATAGCCGAGCCGGTGGTCATCTGGCCATGGGTTCCGACCAATATATCGGCACTGTCTCCGACCGCTTCACGCAGCGATTTGATCGAATACTCGCAGCGAGCCAATTCAGTCAATGACAGTTCCCGTCCACCCTGAAAGCTGTAAGGGCCTGCCGGATCCTGTTTGATGGCGGTAAAACCGGCTTTCAGGTAATCAACAGCTCGACTCGCTGCCGCATCACCATCATGGTAAACATCACCATATTGATCACCAGCCACACGATCAACTCCTGCTGGATACAAATAGGAATAGGTTCGCAGCTTGTCATGAAATCGACCACCCAACAGATTGTAGACAGGTTGACCGGCAGCCTTGCCAAGAATGTCCCACACGGCCATTTCTATACCACTGAACACCGCCATCATTGAGATATCCGGGCGTTGCGTGAAGCCGGCTGAGTAAACGCGCCGAAACAGGGTCTCTATCTGATGGGGGTCGGTGTCGCACACATATCGTTCAAACGTATCTTCGATCATGCGACAGGCAATATCCGCTGAGACCGGGATGCCGTAACTTTCCCCGATACCGGTGATACCGTCATCAGTCGTCAAACGCAGCAACACCCAAAAGGATCCACCGATACCCTGCGGTGGCACGGTTACAAAGGTTTCAATCTCTGTTATTTTCATCGATGCCTAACCCCATAGCTCTGCTGGCGCAGGCATCAACTGCGATTCCCGGTATTGAAGAGCCGGGGTTCTGTCTTCTGCCAGCAACAGGGGGCCATCAAGATCTACGACCTCGGCACCGGCAGCTACCAACATGGCGGGGGCCATCGCCAGGGAGGTGCCCACCATACAACCCACCATGACTTTAAAGTCAGCTGCGATCGCGGCCTCCCGTAACCTGATGGCTTCCGTCAAGCCACCGGTCTTGTCAAGCTTGATATTCACCATATCGTACTTGCCCTTCAATGCTGGAAGGCTTGCAACATCATGGCAAGATTCGTCTGCGCAAATGCTCAGCGTACTGCCCTCCAGCACCTGGGCCCGATCCAGCAGGAAATCATCAGCTGTTGCAGGAAACGGCTGTTCAACCATGGATACACCCAATTCCTGAAGTACAGGCAATAAAGACTGGTAGCTATCGGCAGTCCATCCCTCATTGGCATCGACAATGATGTTGGTATCAGGTGCACCGGCTCTTACCGCTTGCAAACGCTCGATATCACCCTGACCTCCCAACTTGATTTTAAGCAAAGGTCGAAACGCATTTTGCCGGGCTTTTTCAAGCATTGTCTCTGGCTCGGCCAGAGACAATGTGTAGGCGGTGGTTAGTTCTGCTGGCTCTGGTAAACCCGCCAGTTGCCAGACCGGTTGATGGCTGAGTTTGCTCTCGAGATCCCACAACGCACAATCGACAGCGTTTCGCGCAGCACCGGCAGGTAACAGAGTTTGTAAAGCGTCGCGATCAAGTCCGTTGGCAAGCGCTGCTGCTACAGACTGTATTTGATCCTCGACACTATCCAGGGTTTCGTCATAGCGAGCATAAGGCACACACTCCCCGCAACCCGTGACCCCATCCACACTCAGCTCAACCTTGATAACCTGCGCTTCGGTTCGTGCCCCGCGCGAAATCGCAAACACCTCGGCAAGCTGAAAAACTTCGCGTTTGATGGTGAGCCCAGGAATATTCATATTGCGACACTCATTTGGAGGACGGCTCATCAAGTTCCAATAACGCATCGACAAGCCGGCCTGCACCCTGACGAAAGGGATCTACTGCAGGTAGCTCAAGTCTGTTTTCCATTTCCTGCAAGTACGCCAGCGCTTCGGATTCTCCCATTGCTGCCGTGTTGATGGAAACACCTGTGACCTGTACTGCTGGGTTAACCACCTTGGCCAGAGTTAGGGCTGTATCACGCAATTCTTCAAGTGATGGCAGTGCATAGCTTGGCAGTCCGCGCATATGATCACGGGTCGGTTCGTGGCACAGAATCAAGGCATCCGGCATACCGCCATGAATGAGCGCCAGTGTTACACCGGAATAGGAAGCGTGGTAAAGACTACCTTGTCCTTCAATCAAATCCCAATGATCTGCATCGTTCGGCGGTGTCAAATGTTCTATCGAACCGGCCATGAAGTCAGCGATCACCGCATCAAGGGGCACGCCATTGCCAGTGATTAAAATACCGGTCTGCCCGGTAGCGCGGAAAGTTGATTTCAGCCCGCGTTCACGCATGTTCTTTTCCATTGCCAGTGCCGTGTACATCTTGCCTACCGAACAGTCAGTACCCACAGCAAGACATCTTTTACCTTGGCGCTGCAAACCATTGGCAATCGGGTAGTCCACGGTCGGTATGCGAACATCGATCAGTTGCCTGCCTTGACGTTCGGCTTTTTCAACCAGTGACGGTATATCACGGAGCAGATTATGCAGTCCGGACGCGATATCCAAACCTGCATCCAATGCCTGCTCAAACACCGATATCCATTGATCAGAGATCACACCACCGCGATTGGCTACACCGACCACCAGAGTTTTTACACCGCGCTCCACTGCCTGCTCAATCGACAGATCATCAAGGCCCATATCAGCATTGCAGTTTTCAAGGCGATACTGGCCTATTGAATATTCCGGACGCCAGTCTTTGACGCCTTGCGCAACCTTGGCCGCGAGTGGGTCAGCAGCATCCCCCAAAAACAATAAGTAAGGTGTGTTCAACATACTAGATTTCCTTTTCCTGCCAGGGTTGCGAAAGTCTTGATTGAATTATACTCTGCTCGAGCCGCAACTGAAGCACAACCGTCGGCCAGCTACAAATGCCGGTACCAGCGCGCCTTATATCTCCCCAGGAAAAAGCCAATGATCAGTCGAAAGCTCGTGCATATCGTCAATTGCCATGCTGAGGGGGAAGTCGGGGACGTCATCGTCGGTGGAGTTGCGCCCCCACCGGGTGAAACCTTGTGGCAGCAGCGCGAATGGATCGCCAATGACGAGACTTTGAGGAACTTCATGCTCAATGAACCCAGAGGTGGCGTTTTCAGGCATGTCAACCTCCTCGTCCCTCCTACCCATCCGGCGGCTGACGCCGCGTGGATCATCATGGAGCCTGAAGATACGCCACCAATGTCAGGTTCGAACTCGATGTGTGTTGCAACCGTGTTGCTGGAAACCGGTATTCTGGAGATGCACGAGCCGGAGACGGTGCTGAGACTGGAAGCACCAGGCGGGCTCGTAACAGCCACAGCTGCCTGCTCGCAGGGTCGCGTCGATCACGTCACCATCCGCAACGTCCCGTCATTTGTCGGGCAGCTTGACGCAACGCTGGAAGTTGAGGGTATCGGTACGGTGCAAGTTGATACCGCCTACGGTGGTGACAGTTTTGCGATCTGCGATGCCATGAAGCTGGGTTTCTCACTACAACCCGATGAAGGCCGGGATCTTGTCAACACAGGTCGCGCCATTACCCAAGCTGCAAATGAGCAACTGCAATTTGTCCATCCGGAGAATCCGGAGTGGACACACTTTTCATTTTGCCAATTAACACATCCGTTACAGACGGTTGGCGGTGTGCTTCGAGGCAGAAATACCGTTGTCATTCAACCCGGTAAACTGGACCGTTCACCTTGCGGTACCGGCTGCTCCGCACGCATGGCAGTGCTGGCAGCCCGCGGTGAACTGAAACCCGGCCAGAGATTTACCGGCATATCCGTGATCGATTCAGAATTCCACTGCCAGATTGAAAGCCAAACAAAAGTGGGTGCACTGGATGCCATCATTCCCAGCATCCAAGGGCGAGGATTTATCACCGGCACACAACAAATCATGCTGGATCCGGCAGACCCCTGGCCGGGTGGTTACAAGATTGCAGACACCTGGCCCGTCAAGCTCTAAACGGGGAAACACCGGGGTCAGAGTAAAAACCGGGGTACAGTATAGC